>JAIENF010000430.1 GCA_019751575.1 Burkholderiales bacterium | reverse complement strand
CCGGCACGCCACCGGCCCCTGCCCCTGCCCTCCCGACACCCGAGGAACTCGACCGGCAGCTCGAGAAGCTGCTCGGCCTCTCGCCGGCACCGCCGTCTAGTCGACCTTGATGCCGCGCGCGCGGATCACCGTCGCCCAGCGCTGGAACTCGGTCTTCAGGTAGGCGGAAAACTGCGTGGGGGTATCGCCGATAGGGTCGAAGCCACCCGAGGACAGGCGGTCGCGGATCGCGGGCTCGGTCACGACGCGCACCACGTCCGCGTTGTAGCGCGTGACCAGGTCCTGCGGCGTGCCGGCGGGTGCGACCAGCCCGTTCCAGTTGGACGCCTCGTAGCCCGGCAGCGCCGACTCGGCCACCGTGGGCAGCTCGGGCAACAGCGGGGAGCGCCTGCTGCTGGCGATGGCCAGCGGACGCATGCGCCCGGAGCGGATGTGCTGCAGCACCGAGGGCATGTTGCCCATCAGCAGGTAGATCTGGCCGGCGAGCACGTCCTGCACCGCGGGCGGGCCACCCTTGTAGGGCACGTGCACCACGTCGAGCTTCGCCATCGAATTGAACAGCTCGAATGCGAGGTGGGAGGCACCTCCTACCCCGCTCGAACCATAGTGCATCTGGCCGGGACGGCTGCGCACCAGCGCGATCAGTTCCTTCGTGGTCTTCACCGGCAACGACGGATGCACGACCAGCACGTTCGCGGTGGCGGCCATGTTCACGATCGGCACGAAGTCGCGGTCCCAGCGATAGGGCAGCTTCTCGTGCAGCGTCGCGTTGATCACGTGGGCAGGCGTGATCGCCAGCAGCGTCGCGCCATCGGCCGGCGCACGCGCGACGAACTCGGTGCCGATGATCTGGCCGCCGCCGGCACGGTTCTCGACCACCACCGGCGTGCCCCAGATGTCGGTCAGCCGCGCGGCGACGATGCGGGTCACCACGTCGGTACCGCCACCGGGCGCCAGGGCGACGATCACGCGGATCTGCTTGGCCGGCAGCGACACGGCGCCCTGCGCGAACGTGGCCGACGGCAGCACGCACAGTGCCAGCGCAGCCGATGCGGACAGTGCCGTTCGACGGGCCGGACGGCGCTTCGCGCGCGGAATCTTCCTGCTGGCATCCATCTTGCACCTGCGCGGTTCTGTGAACGTGGGTATCAATGATGCCCGCGTCGCGAAATTCGTGTGCACGGACGTGCGGCATCGGCGCGCACCGAAGCGGTGCGATGCAGCACCGTGCGCGCGCCCGTGCGCAACAGCGTCGTCGGCGCCACCACCGCGCCGGATCACTTGATACGATCCGGTCTCTCTACCCCGACCGTGCCCGCGGGTGCCCGCGCCGACGTTCGTACCGAAACACGCACCGGAGAATCGCATGCCGAAATCCCCAGACGCTGCCGATCGCATCTACGTGGTCGGGGCTGGCCCGGTCGGCGCCGTGATGACGCTGGCGCTGGCGAAGCGCGGCATCCCGGTGACGCTGATCGAAGCCAACCCCGGGCCGGTCGACGACCAGCGCGCGGCCACCGTGCATCCGCCGACCATCGAGATGCTCGAGGAACTGGGCATCGAGAAGGATGGCTGGGAGACCGGGCTCAAGTCGCCGCTGTTCCACTTCTGGGACCGCGTCACCGGCGAGCGCATCGCAGAGTTCGACCTCGGGCTGCTGAAGGACGAGGTGAGGTACCCGTTCTGCCTGCAGTGGGAGCAGTACAAGCTGGCGCGCTCGGCGCTCGCCCACCTGCCCACCGACGGCAGCGCCGACGTGCTGTTCTCGCACACACTGACCGGGCTCGAGCAGACCGCCGACGGCGTGAAGCTCACCGTCGAGACCGGCGGCGAGACGCGCACGCTGGTCGGCAGCCACGTGATCGGCACCGATGGCGGGCGCAGCACCGTGCGCAAGCTGGCCGGCATCGCGTTCGAGGGCTTCACCTGGGAAGAGCGCTTCCTGAAGATCGGCAC
>JAIENF010000705.1 GCA_019751575.1 Burkholderiales bacterium | reverse complement strand
CGTTCAATGCCATTGTCTGCTCCAGCACGCGCACGTGCCCAAACCCGGGGGAGGCAGAGTTTACGGCTTTCCGCTCTGCTAGACTTCACAGCATGTCCCGTCGACGAATCCTGGTCACCTCTGCGCTGCCCTATGCCAACGGCAGCATCCACCTCGGACACCTGGTCGAGTACATCCAGACCGACATCTGGGTGCGTTTCCAGCGCATGCAGGGCCATGAAATCCATTACGTCGGGGCCGACGATACCCATGGCACGCCGATCATGCTGCGCGCCGAGAGCGAAGGCATCACGCCGGAAGCGCTGATCGAACGGGTCTGGCACGAGCACAAGCGCGATTTCGACGCGTTCGGCATCGGCTTCGACAACTACTACACCACCAACTCGCCCGAGAACCGCGCCTATTGCGAGGAGATCTACGGCTCGCTGCAGGCCGCCGGCCTGATCGCCCGGCGCCCGGTCGAGCAGTTCTTCGACCCGGTGCGCGAGATGTTCCTGCCCGACCGCTACATCAAGGGCGAGTGCCCGAAATGCGGCGCGAAGGACCAGTACGGCGATTCCTGCGAGGCGTGCGGCGCGACCTACGCACCGACCGACCTGGTCAATCCGTACTCCACCGTGTCCGGTGCGACGCCGGTGCGGCGAGAGTCCGAGCACTTCTTCTTCCGGCTGTCCGATCCGCGCTGCGAGGCGTTCCTGCGCACGTACACCCAGACGCCCGGCAACCTGCAGCCCGAAGCCGCGAACAAGATGCTGGAATGGCTGGGCGCACCCGGCGATTCGCGCCTGTCCGACTGGGACATCTCGCGCGACGCGCCCTACTTCGGATTCCCGATCCCGGGCACGCTCGGTTCGAAGTTCTTCTACGTGTGGCTGGATGCACCGGTCGGCTACTTCGCCAGCTTCGCCAACCATGTCGACCGGCGTGCGGCCGAAGGCACGGCGATCGAGCGCGACCACTTCCTGAAGCCGGGTCACGACACCGAACTCATCCACTTCATCGGCAAGGACATCCTCTACTTCCATGCGCTGTTCTGGCCGGCGATGCTCGAGCATGCCGGCTACCGCACCCCGACCCGGGTGTACGCGCACGGCTTCCTCACCGTCAACGGCGAGAAGATGTCGAAGTCGCGCGGCACGTTCATCACCGCCGGCAGCTACATCGAGCAGGGCCTGAACCCGGAATGGCTGCGCTACTACTACGCGGCCAAGCTGAACGGGACGATGGAGGACATCGACCTCAACCTGGCTGACTTCTGCGCCCGGGTGAACAGCGACCTGGTCGGCAAGTACGTGAACATCGCCAGCCGTTGCGCAGGGTTCATCGGCAAGCGTTTCGGCGGGCGGATCGGCGCGATGGCGCATGCGGCCCACGGCACCGGTTCCGGCACCGGCGCCCCGCCCTCGCTGCTCGAGGACATGCGAGCCGCGCAGGGACCGATCGCGGCGCTCTACGACGCACGCGAGTACGGCAAGGCGATGCGCGAGGTGATGGCGCTGGCCGACCGCGCGAACCAGTATGTCGACCACGAAAAGCCCTGGGAACTCGCGAAGCAGCCGGACCAGGAAGCGCGCCTGCACGAGGTCTGCAGCACGGCCCTGAACCTGTTCCGCCTGCTCACCCTGTACCTGAAGCCGGTGCTGCCGAAGCTCGCGCACGAGGTCGAAGCCTTCCTGTCGATCCCGCCGCTGGTGTGGAGCGACGCCACGAGCATCCTCGCGCCGGGGCACGTGATCCGGCCGTACCAGCACCTGATGCAGCGGGTGGACGCGAAGCAGACCGACGCACTGGTCGCGGCGAACCAACCGCGCTACCATTTCCGCATGCCAGTCATTGCCGCGTATCAATATCTGCACGGGGAGCGGGTCCGGGCGGTTGCGATTGACGAGAAAGTCGATTGCGCCGGGACCAAGTCGGAATTTGTCTGGATCGGCATCGCCGACCCGACGGCTGAG
>JAIENF010000700.1 GCA_019751575.1 Burkholderiales bacterium | reverse complement strand
CATCGCGGAACAGGTCGAGTTCGACCACGCCCTCGACCTTGCGCAGCACCGCGATCGCCTCCACCAGTGAAGCACGCATCGCGCCGAGGTCCTCGCCGAAGATCTTCAGCACTACCTTCCCGCGGACGCCGCTGACCGCTTCCTCGACGTTGTCCTTGATCGGCTGCGAGAAGTTGTAGCGCACCCCGGGTATCTCGGCGAGCGACGCGCGCATCTGCCGGGTCAGCTCGGCCTTGTCGACGCCCTTCCGCCATTGATCCCGGGGGTGCAGGCGCACGTAGGTTTCGGATGCGTTCACGCCCTCGTTGTCGGTGCCATCCTCGGGACGGCCCTGCGCCGACAGCGTCTCGCGCACCTCGGGGAACTTCATGATCCGGCGGCGTACCTCGGACAGGATCTCCTGCCCGCGCTGCAACGAAACGCTCGCCGGCATCTCGACGAACACCGTGAAGTCGCCCTCGTCCAGCTCCGGCAGGAACTCGGTGCCGACGCCCTTGCCCGCCAGCATGCCGCCGCCCAGCAGCACCAGGGCCAGCAGCAGCGCGACCCAGCGGCGCACCAGCAGGAAGCCGAGCAGCCGGCGGTAGCCGTTGGCCATGGAGATCTGCCAGCGCGGCTCGGGCTTGTCGGCATCGGAGGGCCGGAATGCGAACGCGCACAGCGCGGGCACCACGGTCAGCGCGAACACCAGCGCGCCGAGCAGGGCGAACGCGTAGGTGAGTGCCAGCGGCCGGAAGATGCGGCCCTCGACCGACTGCAGCGTGAACACCGGCAGCAGCGCGACGATGATGATCAGCATCGCGTACAGCGTCGGCTTGCCCACGTCTATCGCCGACTGGATCACCACCCGGATCACCTCGCGCCGGTCCTTCGGGCGCTGGTGGCGCAGCGCATGCTGCACGTTCTCGACCAGCACCACCGCACCGTCGACCAGGATGCCGAAGTCGATCGCGCCCATCGAGATCAGGTTGGCCGGCAGTCCGAGCGCATGCAGGCCGAGGAAGGCGGCCAGCAGCGACAGCGGGATCACCAGCGCGACGATGGCCGATCCGTAGATGCTGCGCAGGAACAGCCAGACGATGGCAACGACCAGCAGGAACCCGTGCAGCAGGTTGTCGTTCACCGTGGACAGCGTCTTGCCGATCAGCGTGCTGCGGTCGTAGGTCGGCTCGATCTTCATGCCGGCCGGCAGGATCTCCTCGTTGAGCTGGCGCACCTTTTCATGGACGCCGGCGAGCACCAGCGACGGGTTCTCGCCGCGCCGCATCAGCACCGTGCCCATCACGATGTCGGGATGCTCGTTCCAGCCGACGCTGCCCCGGCGCGGCGTGTGCGACTGCTTCACGTCGGCGATGTCGCCGACGGTGATCGCCGAGCCACCGCGGCTGCGCAGCACGATGCTCTTGATGTCCTCCGGGCCCTCCAGGAAGCCCAGGCTGCGGATGGTCAGCTCCTGCTCGCCGCGACGCAGGAAGCCGCCGCCGACGTTGCTGCTGGACCGGGAAAGCGCCTCGTCCAGCTCGATCAGCGTGATCCCCGATGCATGCAGCCGGGCCGGGTCCGGTTCGACATGCACCTCCTTGAGGTAGCCGCCGAAGGCAACCAGGTCGGCCACGCCCTGCACCTGTCGCAGCACCCGGGTGACGGTGTATTCGAGTTCCGAACGCAGCTCGTACAGGTCGTGGCGGTCGCTGGTCAGCCGGAACTGGTACACGCTGCCCAACGGCGTGGCCTCGGCGGAGAGCTTGGGCTGCACCTGGTCCGGCAGGTCGACCTGGGTCAGCCGCTGTGCGACCAGCAGCCGGGCATTGAACGGATCGGCACCGTCGCGGAAGGTCAACGTGACCAGCGACAGTCCGAACAGGCTCTGCGAGCGGATCAGCGTCATGCCCGGCGTGCCGTTGAGTACCCGCTCGACCGGCACCGTGATCAGGCGCTCGATCTCGGG
>JAIENF010000145.1 GCA_019751575.1 Burkholderiales bacterium | reverse complement strand
CGCGCGTGCGAAGCGCATCGACGGCCGGGAACCGATCCACCTGAATCCGGTCGATTCGGCTGCCCGCGGACTGCACCATGGCGATGCGGTGCGCGTGTTCAACGCGCGCGGCGCCTGCCTCGCATCGGTCGTCCCTGACGACGGCGTGGTGCGTGGCGCGGCGATCATGGCCACCGGCGGCTGGTACGATCCGCAGGATGCCGGGCCCTCCCCGCTCGAACGGCGCGGCAATCCCAACGTGCTGGCGCCAGACCTGGGCACGTCGAAGCTCGCCCAGGGACCCAGCGCCCTGTCCATCCTGGTCGAGGTGGAGGCCTGGCCGGAACCCGCGGCGCGCCGTGCTTGACGACATGCGCACTCGCTGACATCGTATCTGCAGGAATCGAAGAAGGAGCCTCGACATGTCCGCAGTCCTCGCCCCGCGCCACGAAGGCAGCGTCGCCGACCTCGATGCGTCGATGCGCGCCCATGTCGGTCGGCATGCCGAGAAGATCCCCGACTGGGATGCCTTCCCGGCCAGCCGCGGCTTTCCCGAGCTCGACCGCGCGCAGATCCGCTTCATCGGTGCGGGAGGGTCACCCAAGGTGGGCGACCCGGACACGATGCCGGCGAACCACTTCACCCTGAGCATGGTGCACCAGCCGGTCGGCAAGTACGCCGTGCTCCACGCGCACGAGATCGAGGAGGCCTTCCTCGTGCTCTCCGGCGTGCTGACAGCCACCTGGGAGTACGACGGCGAGATCATCGAAGCCAAGCTCGGCCCGAAGGACATGGTGCTGCACATGACCGACCGCCCGCACGGCTTCCGCAACGATGGCTACGAGCCGGTGCTGGTCTCGATCATGCTGGGCAAGGGCAAGCCCGAGATGCCGCGTTACCTGTTCCATCCGAAGACCCATGGCAGCGAGCTGTCCGCGCGCTACGGTGCGGGGCCCGAGCAGACCCACCGGCTCGACTTCCACAGCGACGACCCGCGCCATCGCGAGTTCGCACGCCACGTCGTCCGCTACAGCCAGCAGCGGCCGCAGTGGCACGAGGCCGGTTTCGCCCGGCTCGCCTACATCGGCGAGGGAGGCGCCCCGGCAGGCACCTATCGCAAGGACCTGATCCGGCTGCCGCACGGACGCGGCGTGCAGTCCTATGTGCGCGATGTCGAGGACGCCTACCTGGTGCTGGAAGGCGTGATCACCGTCGGCTGGGAGGACGACGGCCGTACCGTGGAGCAGCGCCTCGGGCCGAAGGACGTGATGCTGAACCCGGCCGGGCGCCGGCACTGGTTCCGCAACGACGGCTTCACCGATGCCGAATTCATGATGGTGGTCGGCACGCCCCGGCCGGAAGACGTCCGCTTCGTCGCCGCGTCATGAGGGCCCGCATGCGAATCGCTGCCGTCGCTGCCGCGGTTGCCATGCTCGGCGCCGCACCGCTGATGGCGCAGCAGGGCTGGCCGTCGAGGCCGATCACCCTGGTGGTCACCGTCTCCGCCGGCGGCTCGATCGACACCATCGCCCGCGTCGTCGGCGAAGAACTGTCGCGCAGCGTCGGCCAGTCGGTGCTGATCGAGAATCGCGCCGGTGCCGCCGGCAGCATCGCCGCCAGTGCGGTCGCGCGCGCGGCGCCGGACGGCCACACCTACCTTGTCACCGGCGCGAACACGCTCACCCTGACGCCCTTCATGCAGAAGAAGGGCGAGAACTGGGTCGATCCGCTGAAGTCGTTCGTGCCGGTGGCCACCACCGCACGCACGAACTACGTGCTGGTGGTCGGACCGCACGTGAAGGCGACCACGGTCGAGGAGTTCATCGCCTTCGCCCGCAGCCAGTCCGGCAAGCTGACCTTCGGCTCCTCGGGCAGCGGCAGCCTGATCCATCTCGCCACCGAGATCTTCAACGACGCGATCGGCGTGCAGGCGACCCATGTGCCGTACAAGGGGCTCGCGCCTGC
>JAIENF010000375.1 GCA_019751575.1 Burkholderiales bacterium | reverse complement strand
CGGGCAGGTCAGCCCCAACGAGTTCGAACTGAGCTATGCGGGGCTAGCGTAGTGTCCGGAGAGCCGGGGGAATTCCAAATTCCTGCGCGATCTTTCCAGTCTCGCCGTGCCTGGCGGCTGGATCTTCGTTTCCACGGGAAACAGTGAAGCCAAGAGCTGGCGCTGGATGGGCGGGAGGTACTGGTACTGTGCAAACCCGGAACATCAGTGCTTTGCGAACCGGAAATGGGCCGTGTGGGCTGCCGATCGACTGAATCTTTCTCTGGTCGACGTGCAGGATTTTTCCCATGCAAGGCCGCGCCTTTCAACTGCCCTGCGTCAGTTCTGGTCAAATACCTTCTACCGCTACCTTCCATCGGTTTACGATTTTGCGAGGCGCCTGAAGAAATCAGCTTCGGCACCGGACGAGCCACCGAGCTGGAATCAGTCGCGTGACCATATGCTTCTGGTGTTCAGAAAAAACTGAAGCACGGCGGAGGCAGGCCTCGCGGAACCTGCGCTGTATCCGCCCGTTTGACGCCCCGCCCTCCCATCGGCGAGACTTGCGCTACCAACAACGCGCATCCGTGCCGCACTGCATCGGTGCCGCACACAACAGCGCGAACGGCACTTCCGGAGGAGCAGCAACATGGTCACGCGGCGTCGTTTCGTCCAGGCACTGGGTTCATCCGCGCTGGTCTCGTCCAGCGGTACTGCGTTCTCGGCCACGCCGGCGGGTGGTTACCCCGTCCGCCCGGTCCGCATGATCGTCCCGCTCGCCCCCGGCGGTGGCTCCGACGCCATCGCACGGTTGGTGAGCGCAAACCTCACTGAACGCTTCGGCCAGCAGTTCATCGTCGACAACCGGCCAGCCGCTTCGGGCATCGTCGGCACCGACCTCGTAGCGAAGGCCCCGCCGGACGGCTACACGCTGCTCACCGTGTTCTCCACCCACGCGATGAGCGCCGAGCTGTTCGCCAAGCTGCCCTACCACCCGATCAACGACTTCGCGCCGATCACGCTTGCAACGCAGTCGCCGCTGGTGCTGCTGGTGAACCCGAACCTGCCGGTGAACAACCTGAAGGAGTTCATCGCCTATGCGAAGGCCAACCCGGGCAAGATGAACTACGGCTCGTCCGGGCCGGGCAGCGCGCCGCACCTGATGACCGAGCAGCTGAACGCGATGGCCGGCATCCAGACCACGCACATCGCCTACAAGGGCGTGGCACCGCTGACCACCGCGCTGATCCAGGGCGAGCTGCAGTTCGCGCTGGCCAACATCTTCACCACGCTGCCCCATGTGAAGGCGGGCCGGATGCGGTTGCTCGCCACCGGCGGCGTCAAGCGCTCGCCGATCGCCCCCGACGTGCCCACCATCGCCGAGGCGGGCCTGCCCGGCTACGACTCGGTGGTCTGGTACGGCTTCTTCGCGCCGGCCAAGACACCGCGCCCGATCGTCGACACCCTGCACAAGGAGATCGTCGCCGTGCTGCGCAAGCCCGACGTGGCGAAGATCATCGTCGACGGCGGCAACGAAGCGGTCGGCAACACGCCGGCCGAATTCACCGCGCTGATCCGCGCCGAAGCGAAGAAGTGGGGCGCCCTCGGCCGCAAACTGGGCGTAACCCTCGACTGACCCAAACCCGTGTCTGACCCGGGTTTTCTTGCCCGGGTCCTGATCCTGCCCGACCGTGGGTCAAAACCCGGGTCAGACACGGGTTTTGGAAACCCGGGTCAGACACGGGTTTTGGCCCGGGGTCGGGCAGGGTGTCAGACAACTCCCGAGGATCCATACCGTGGCTGCATACACTCCTGATCCGTTCCCGCCCGGCAAGGCGTTCAGCAAGGGCTTCGAGATGGTCGGCTACACCGACCTGCAGGGCCGTCCGGGCTTCAAGATGGCGCTGCATCGGGTGCCGGGCAACGCGACCACCGGCGCCGGCGAGCGCTGGTACCTGTACACC
>JAIENF010000266.1 GCA_019751575.1 Burkholderiales bacterium | reverse complement strand
CCGGCCTTCGTGCTGCACGCCTATCCGTTCCGCGAGACAAGCCTGATCGTCGAGGCCTTCACCGGAACCTACGGACGCATCGCCTGGGTCGCGCGCGGCGCGCGCCGGGCCGGTTCCGCGATGCGCGGACTGCTGCTGCCGTTCCAGCCGATGGCGGCGGGGTGGGGCGGACGCAGCGAGCTGCGCACGCTGCACAAGGTCGAGTGGATCGGGGGGCTTCCGCCCTTGAAGGCCACGCCGCTGCTGTGCGGCCTGTACGTGAACGAACTGCTCCTTCGCCTGCTTCGCCGCGAGGATCCGCACGAGCCGTTGTTCGAGGCTTATGCGCGCGTGCTGGTCGACCTGGCTGGCGGCAGTGGCCTGTCGGCCACGCTTCGCCGCTTCGAACGCGAACTGCTGGCCGAGATCGGCTACGGCCTGGTGCTCGACAGGGATGCGTCGACCGGTGGCCCGATCGACCCGTCGCGGCGCTACGTGTATCAGGTCGGCACCGGGCCGATCCCCGCAGGCGAGGACCGCGACGGCATAGAATTGGGCGGCCAGACGCTGATCGACATCGCAAACGACCGCTATACCGACCTGAAGAGCCTTCAGGAGGGCAGGCAGCTCACCCGCCGCGTGCTTGCCCATTACCTCGGCGACCAGCCGCTGCATACCCGCGACCTGCTGCGTTCGCTGCAGAACCTCTGAAGCCCGGAAGCTACCGTAACCAGGGCCGGCCCTGTGCCGACACGATGATGACCCGACTCAGCGTAAACCTGAACAAGATCGCCCTGCTGCGCAATTCCCGCGAGAGCGGGCTGCCCAGCGTCACCCGTGCGGCCGTGGTCTCCCTGGCTGCAGGAGCGGCCGGCATCACGGTGCATCCGCGGCCGGACGAACGCCATATCCGGCCGTCGGACGTATCCGACCTGTCCCGGCTGCTGGAAGGGTATCCGGACGCCGAATTCAACATCGAAGGGAACCCGTTCCACAACCTGGTCAGGATTGCGCTCGAGGCCGTCCCCGACCAGTGCACGCTGGTGCCGGACGAAGCCGGCGCACTGACCTCCAGCCACGGCTGGTCGCTGCCCGAGCGTTCGCGGGAGCTCGAGCCGGTGATCCGCACGCTGAAGGACGCTGGCATCCGGGTCAGCCTGTTCATGGATCCGCTGCCCGCCGCGATGCGAATCGCGCGTGATCTCGGCGCAGACCGGGTCGAGCTGTACACCGAATCGTACGCGCGCATGCCGCACGATCCGTCAGTGCTCGCGCGCTACGTGGACAGCGCCCGGGCGGCACGTGAAGCCGGGCTCGGCGTGAACGCAGGGCATGACCTGAACCTCGAGAACGTGGGCCGTTTCGTGGCCGCCGCGGCGCCGATCGACGAAGTGTCGATCGGGCATGCGCTGATCGGGGACGCACTCGAGATGGGCCTCGGCGCAGCGGTACGCGCCTATGCAGGCGCCCTGGCGGCGGGTACCGCCGGGCAGGAAGGAAAGGCCGGCGCATGATCTACGGCATCGGCACGGACCTGGTCGCACTGGACCGGGTCGAACACCTGCTTGCGCGCTTCGGCGAACGCTTCGTCGACCGCGTGCTCATGCCTGCCGAGCGTGTCGCGTTCGCGCGTGCCCGTCGTCCGGTCAACTTCATCGGCCAGCGGTTCGCCGCGAAGGAAGCCTGCTCGAAGGCGTTCGGACTCGGCTTGCGGTTCCCGGCCACGCTGCAGCAGATGGGCGTCGCCAGCGATCCGCGCGGCAAGCCGCTGCTGGTGTTCGGGGACGCGCTCGCCCGGCACGCCGCCCTCGAGGGCGTGGTCGGCGGGCATGTATCGCTGACGGACGAACGCGGCATGGTCTGCGCGATGGTGGTGCTGGAACGCGCCGATGCAGGAGGATCGCGATGAGTTCATCTGTTGCAGCGCCAGGGCAGGACGCCCCGCGCCCGCTTGGCC
>JAIENF010000766.1 GCA_019751575.1 Burkholderiales bacterium | reverse complement strand
CCGGCGATTGGCCGTTGCAAGCTCGGCCGCGATGCGTCGAAGGTCGTCCTGTTCATGCTGCAGGGCCGCGCGCAATGCAAGCACCCGCCGGGCCGCCCGCACGCGAAGCTCGAGCATCCCGGAGTCGACCGGCTTGAAGAGGAAATCGTCGGGACCGGCACACGAGCCACTGGTCGGGCCGGCGTCGAGGCACGACACCGGTTCCGACAACCTGCCTGCATCGGGCTGCTGCACCAGGGTGCTGATGATGTACATCCGCTGCCCGATCGACGTCGCACGCAGCGAGGCACACAGCCCTGAACCGTCCGCGCGGTCACCGTCCAGGTCGAGGACCATCATGTCGGGCGGATCGGCCAGCGCCGCCGCCAGCGCCGCATCGGCCCCTGCGAATCCGGCCACGACATGGCCGGATCCCGTGAGCAGGTCGCGCAATCGAACGCCGCTGAACCGGTCGTCGCTCACCACGTGCACCCGCAGCCCGGGAAGCCTGGCGGTCTCTGCCATCGCCGGCGCTGGAACGCCGGTGCCCGCGGATGCGGCGCCGGTCGGGGGCGCCGCGGGGGCGGGCTGAACGGGCGGCGCTGTGCCGACCCCGGCAGTCGAGTCCGCATCGGCGACGAGGCCCAGCGGTTCGGCCAGGATGCACGGGTCCAGCTTCGGTGCCACGCCGGTGGCCAGGCCCAGAACCCCGCCCCAGCGCTGCCAGCCTTCGCCGACGGCGTCGCACATCTGTGCCAGTGCCTCCGAATCGACGCCGATGCGCGCCGCGCGCAGTAGCATGATCGGCGCGATACGCTTTCGGGCTTCGAGGTCGGCAACGAAGTACTCGCCGATGCGGCGCGACAGCGACATCAGTTCGCACAGCATCTGCGGCCGCGAGGACGCGTCGAATCCGGTCTGTTCCGGCATCTCGCTGTGGAACACCGCATCGACACAGATCTTGGGCAGGCGCCAGTCCTCGAGGAGCGCTGCGCCGAACTCGAGATGGTCGGCACCGAACGCTTCGCGTTCGACCGCAGACCGGTCCGGGCCCGACGCGCCACTGGCCAGCACCTCGCTGAAGCGGTCCGGGTACAGCGACGCGAGCGCCAGCGAGCCGATGTCCGCCAGCAGCCCGCAGGTAAAGCTCTCTTCAGGCGCAAGCACCCGCACCCGGATGCACAAGGCCTGTGCGGCAAGCGCCGTGGCGAGGGAGCGCGACCAGTAGCGCGGGTAGTCGAACCCGGCGCATCCGCCGGTGCGGTTCGCATTGAGCACGGAAAAGCCGAGCGACAACTGGCGCACGACGGCGAATCCGAGCAGCTTCACGGCATCGCTGATCGCCACCACCGGGCGCGTGGCGCCGCCCTGGGTCGAGTTGGCGAACTTCACCAGTCGCCCGGACAGCGCCGGATCCGCCTGCAGCACGTGCGCGAGCTGGGCAATCGTCGCGTCCTCGCTCTGGCTGAGGCGCAGTATCTCCAGCGCCACGCCATTGGGGCTCGGCAAGGCGCCAGTCGCCTTCAGCTGCTCGAATCGGGAAAAGACATAACTCACGGATCGGTTCTCGGGACGGATGAAGTCATCGGGCCGGACAGAGGTTCCGCCCTGATGGCTTAACGACGCCAGCCGGGCCTACTTGAGCGTGCCTCCCGGCGCCGGCCCGGCCGCCGCCGGTGCGATCAGGGCTCGGCCGACAGCGCCGGGGGCAACGGGTGCCCGGGCCAGGCCTTGCGAAAGGCGGCCAGCGACTCGGCCGCTTCCTGCATCCGGCCCGCGCGGCGCATGTCGAGGATCTGCTCCAGCCAGCGATCGGGCGGCATCGGTGGCTGCACGGCGGCCCGGGACTGCGCAGGCACCGCGACTGCAGCCGGCGCGGGCGATGCCGGTTGCGGTGCGGGCGCCGGGGGCACGGCGTCGGCGCTCGCCGGTACCGGCGCGGGTG
>JAIENF010000275.1 GCA_019751575.1 Burkholderiales bacterium | reverse complement strand
CCGCCGGCCCAGGCCGAACATCATGCCGAGCCCGGCGATCATCAGCCATGCGGCCGCCGGCAGCGGGACCACTGCGGCTTGCAGGGTCACCGAGTCGAGCGCTGAGCCCTGGTTCTTGTTGCCGAAGGCGGCATCGCCCTGGAACCACAGGGTGTAGTCGCCAGCCACCGCGAAGTTGACGTCGAGGAAGCTCTGCTTCCAGGCCATCGCCTGCTTGGTCGGAACGCCATCGGCGGGAACGTCGTAGAAGAACGAGGTCGACGAGGTGGCGACCGAGGTGCCGCCGATGCTGGAGCCCGAGACGATGTTCGCGAAGAGGCCCTGATCCTGCCGTGCGTCGGTGTTCACCGAATGGAAGAATGACAGGCGGTAGCTGCCGAGCTGGCCTGCACCGACCGAGAAGGTCTGGGCGAGGAAGGAGGGCTGCTGGGTGCCGCTGCCGAACAGGTCGATGCTGTTCGCGCCCGAATGGGCCTGCCAGTAGGGGGCCTTCACCAGGTCGACCGATGCGCTGGTGTTGCCGCCGGAGGTGACCACGCGCCAGCCGGTCATCTGGAACGCGCTGGTCGGGGTGACCACCTGGAAGCCGAGGCCCGCTGCGACCGGGTTGGCATCGAAGCCGCCGTTGACGATCAGGGAGGCGTTCGCCTGCACCGATACGACGGCGAGGGCGGCGACGAACAGTGCGGCGGAGATTCGGTTGCTCATTTGCAGATCCTCGATGTACGGAGGCGGGTGGCCTCGGGATGACGTCGAGTATCCGGATCGGACGGATCGACTGCGGTGAGGTATCTGGCACCGCCGCCGTTATTGTTCGCGCGCGCGGCTGCGACTTTTTGCCGCTCGATCGAGGCGCTCGGCTCAGGCCGGCGCCTGTCGGCGCAGGCTGACCAGCATCACGCCGGCAATCACCAGTGCGGCACCGACCATCTGCAACGCGGTGATCTGCTCGCCCAGGATCAGCGCGGCCATCGCCAGCGTGGCGATCGGGCCCAGCGTGCTGATCAGCGCGACCTGGTTCGCGCCCAGCCGGCGCAGCGCTTCGGCGACCAGCAGGATCGGCAGCACCGTCGACACGGTGCCCATGCCGAATGCATGGGCATAGACGATGCCCGGCACCACCAGCGACTCCACGCCGTGGGTGATGAAGAAGTGCGCGATGCTGAATCCGCAGGCCACCGACGATGCATAGCTGGTGAAGCGCATCGATCCGACCCGCGGCACGATGCGCGAACTGGCCACGACATAACACGCATAGGTGATCGCGCTGGCCAGCGTGAAGCCGACGCCCAGCGCCAGCGAGGACGCATCGCCTTCCAGGCGCAGGTTGTCCCATACGCAGAGCAGGACCCCCGAATACGAAAGCAGCAGCGACATCCCCTGCGCCAGCGTGAGCTTCGTGCGGAAGATCGCCCATGACAGCAGCACGACGAAGGTCGGATAGAGGAATAGGATCAGCCGCTCCAGGCTGGCCGGGATGTACGACAGGCCGATGAAGTCGAGATAGCTCGACAGGTAGAAGCCGAGCACGCCGCAGGCAGCCATGCCCCACCAGTCGCGGCGGTCGATGGATTTCAGGCCGGCGGTGCCGCACCACCAGCCCATCGCGATGAAGAACGGCAGGGCGATCATCATGCGCAGCGCGAACGTCGTCGTCGCATCGACGCCATGCGCATAGATCAGCTTGATGAAGATCGCCTTGGCCGAAAAGAAGACGGCCGCGCCGATCGCGCAGGCGAGCCCGATGCTGAGCGATCGCTTTGCCGCGGCGGCTGCCGTCGTCGCGGCGGCCGCGTCGCCGGCGGGACCCGGCATCAGCGCCTTCGGCCGCCGCCCATCAGCGAGCCGAGCACGCCGCGAACGAGTTGCCTGCCGATCTCCGACCCCACCTGCCGGACCACGCTCTTCATCGCGGTCTC
>JAIENF010000481.1 GCA_019751575.1 Burkholderiales bacterium | reverse complement strand
CGGAAGGCAACGCCGACGGAAACATGGCCACGATCGCCGGTGGCGCTGCCGTCGCCGCCGCGGCCGCCACGGTGGCCGCCCGTTCGATCGACACCGAAAAGACGCAGGTGCTGACGGTCGAAGACACCCGGCCGGCCGAAGCCCCAGCCTCGATCGACTTCGATTTCGAGCCGGCGGCTCCGGCAGCCACCACGACATCGGCCGGTGGCGACGAGGAGATCATCGATATCGGCGGTTCTGCCGACGGCAAGCCGGACATCACGGCGACCGACATGGACTTCACGCTCGACTTCGGGTCCCCGCAGGCAGCGTCGGTGCCGGAGCTTCCCGACCTTCCGCTCGAGGCCTCGTCCATGACGGCGGAGACCGCCGAAGTCGACCTCGCATTCGACCCCGTGGTTGCGCCCGTGGCGGGCGAAGCACCGTCCAAGCTGCCCGAGCCGCTGTTCCAGGCGCAGGCGACGAACGTGCTGCTCGATTCCGGTCCGCCCACCGGCAGCATCCTCGACTTCAAGCTCGAAGCGGCACGCGCCGAGTCGGCGAGTGGTGCGGCGCCGGCCGATGGCTCGTCGCCGTCGATGATGCCTGGGCTGGGTCAGGACACGATGATCATGGCCAGCCCGGGCGAACTGGTCACCTTCGACATGACCCATCCGGCAGGGTTGCCGCAGAACTGGCAGGAAACCACGCTGCCGCGCGTCGACCTGGACCTTGGCGAGACGAGCATCGACGGTCGGAATCCCAACAAGGATGAACACTGGAATGACGTCAACACGAAGTACGACCTTGCCAAGGCGTACGAAGAGATGGGCGACAAGGATGGCGCGCGCGAGATCCTGCGCGAGGTGATCGCCGAGGGCGACGAGCAACAGAAGGCGGAAGCCGAGTCGATGCTCGCCCGCCTGGGCTGATCCGGGCAGCCGTCGGTCCCGCCCCGCAGGCGGGGCCGACGCACAGCGCTGCACCCCGCGACCGACAGCTGCTTTGGCGCTATCCTCGACGGATGCGCATAGCCCTCCAGGTCGAGTACGACGGCCGCCCTTTCTGCGGCTGGCAGAGCCAGCCTTCGGGTTGCTCCGTCCAGGATGCACTCGAGCGTGCCCTTGCGGGCATCGCCGCCGCACCCGTGGCGACCGCCTGCGCCGGGCGCACCGACACTGGCGTGCATGCGCTGATGCAGGTCGTCCATTTCGATCCGCCGGTCCCCCGCCCGATCCAGGCGTGGGTGCGCGGCGTGAACGCGCTGCTGCCCGATTCGATCGCCGTGGTCGGGGCGGCAGCGGTCCCGGACGATTTCCACGCCCGCCACGATGCAGTATCGCGTTGCTATCGATACGTGCTGGTCAGCGATCCGGTGCGTCCCGCACTGCTCGCCGGGGCGGTAGGCTGGCACCATGAACGCCTCGCGCTCGAGCCGATGCAGGAGGCCCTGCGGTCGCTCGAGGGCGAACATGACTTCAGCGCGTTCCGTGCCGCAGAGTGCCAGGCGCGATCGCCTGTCCGGCAGATGTATCGCGCGACCGTCGACCAGCAGGGCGCGCTGTTCACCTTCGAATTCAGTGCAAACGGTTTCCTGCACCACATGATCCGAAACATCATCGGCAGCGTCGTGCGCATCGGGCGTGGCCGGGAGGCGCCGGGCTGGCTCGACGCGCTGCTCGGCGCGCGCGACCGTACGCGCGCGGCGCCGACCTTTTCCCCGGCGGGACTCTACCTGGCCGACGTGAAGTACGCGCCCGGGCGCGCGCCGGCGCTGCCCGGCGCGCGCGCGTCGATCGCCGGGCCATGCCCTTCGGTTGCCGCAGCATGAGCATCCGGCGCACGCGCGTGAAGATCTGCGGCATCCGCAACGCCGAGGATGCCCGGCTTGCCGCCGCAGCCGGCGCCGACGCGATCGGCCTGGTGTTCTATGGCCCGA
>JAIENF010000598.1 GCA_019751575.1 Burkholderiales bacterium | reverse complement strand
CGCTGGTGATCATCTCGCACGATCGTGACTTCCTCGACTCGGCCATCAACGTCACGCTGCACCTGGATGGCGGGACGCTCAAGCGATATGGCGGGAACTACTCGACCTTCGAGAAGGAGCGGGCGATCCAGCTGGCGGTGCAGCAGTCCGCCTTCGTCAAGCAGCAGGCCCACATCGCCCACCTGGAATCGTTCATCGCCCGCTTCAAGGCGAAGGCCAGCAAGGCCCGCCAGGCGCAGAGCCGCGTGAAGGCTCTCGAACGGATGACCCTGGTCGCGCCGGCCCATGCATCGAGCCCGGTGCAGTTCGAGTTCGCCGACGCGGGCCAGAGCCCGAACCCGATGATCCACATGGACCACGTGGCCTGTGGCTATCCGGCGGGCGGCAGCGACGGCCGGCCCGGCACCGGCAAGCCGACGATCATCCTGGGCAGCGTCAGCCTGACGCTGATCCCCGGCCAGCGCATCGGCGTGCTCGGCGCGAACGGACAGGGCAAGACGACCCTGGTGCGCACGCTGGCCGGCGAACTCGCGCCGCTCGGCGGCGACCTCACGCTCGGCCGCAACCTGGCCATCGGCTATTTCGCGCAGCACGAGATCGAACGGTTGCGGCCGGACGACACGCCGATCGGCCACCTCACGCGGCTCGCGCGCGAGATAAACTCGCGCGCCAAGGAAGGCGAGCTGCGCGCCTTCCTCGGCCGCTTCGATTTCAGCGGGGACATGGCGGTGTCGAAGATCGCGCCGTTCTCCGGGGGCGAGAAGGCCCGGCTCGCGCTGGCGATGATCGTCTTCCGCAGGCCGAACCTGCTGCTGCTGGACGAGCCGACCAACCACCTCGACCTCGAGATGCGCGAGTCGCTGACCATGGCGCTCGCCCAGTTCGACGGCACGCTGATCCTGGTCTCGCACGACCGTCACCTGCTTCGCTCGACGGCCGACGAGTTCATCCTGGTCGCCGACGGCAAGGTCGATCCGTTCAACGGCGACCTCGACGACTACCGCCAGTGGCTCGAGCAGCGCACGAGGGCCGCGGCTCGCGGCCAGGGCTCGGGCGGCAACGCGGGGACCCGCGACGCCAGCAGGACGGCGACGCGCGAGGCCATCGTGCCCGAACCGGCTGCAATGGCCACCGCGGACACGCCGCGCAAGGCACCGGCAGCCACGCGCGACGAGAACGCCAGGGGCCGGAGCGATCAACGACAGAAAGCCTCCGGCGGCGGACAGCGCAAGCCGATCGAACGCGAGATCGCGAAGCTGGAGCAGGAAATCGAACGGCTGACCACCGAGAAAGGTCTGATCGAGGCCCTGCTCGGCGATGCATCGATCTACCTGCCGCCCAGGCAGTCCGAGCTGGCCGCCGCGCTACAGCGCAGCACTGAGGTCGGCCAGCGCCTCGAGGCGGCGGAAACCGAATGGATGTCGCGCCAGGAATCGCTGGCCCGGCTCGGACCGGCATAGGTTCCTTCGCGAGCCGTCGGAGCGGATCAGCCACGCGCTGGACGGCAGCCGGCTGCAACCGACCCGGCTGGAGATCGAAGTGACGGAGAGCCTGCCGCTGAGGGACGCCGGCCCGGCCAGCGCGTTCGTGCACGACCTGAAGTCGCTCGGGGTGACGGTTTCGATCGACGACTTCGGCACCGGCTATTCCAGCCTCGGCAACCTTACCCGGCTGCCGGTCGACCGCCTGAAGATCGATGGCACCTTCCTGCAGAGGCTCGGCGCCAGCGAAGAAGACAAGGCCGTGGTCTCGGGCATCATCCAGATGGCACATGCGCTGCAGCTCGCCACCGTGGCCGAAGGCGTGGAGACCGCGGAGCAGTTCGCCTTCCTGCGCGACCAGGGCTGCGATGACCTGCAGGGATACCTGATCTGCCCGCCACTCAACCGGGACGCGATCGGCGACTGGCTGTCT
>JAIENF010000772.1 GCA_019751575.1 Burkholderiales bacterium | reverse complement strand
CCCGCAGGTTGTGCGGCGGGATGTTGGTCGCCATGCCCACGGCGATGCCCGACGAGCCGTTCACCAGCAGGTTGGGCACCTTCGCCGGGAGGATCAGGGGCTCGTGCTCGGACCCGTCGTAGTTCGGCCCGAAATCGACCGTCTCCTTGTCGATGTCCGCGAGCAGTTCGTGGGCGATGCGCGACATCCGGATCTCGGTGTAGCGCATCGCCGCCGCGTTGTCGCCGTCCACCGATCCGAAGTTGCCCTGGCCGTCGACCAGCGGGTAGCGCAGCGAGAACGGCTGCGCCATGCGCACGATGGTGTCGTACACCGCGGAGTCGCCATGCGGGTGGTACTTGCCGATCACGTCACCGACGATACGGGCCGACTTCTTGTAGGCCCGGTTCCAGTCGTTGGAGAGCTCGTGCATGGCGAAGAGCACCCGGCGGTGGACCGGTTTCAGCCCGTCGCGGACATCGGGCAGCGCGCGCCCGACGATGACGCTCATCGCGTAGTCGAGGTACGACCGGCGCATCTCTTCCTCGAGACTGACCGGTACTGTTTCCTTGGCGAATTGATCCATCTATGGCCGGTAGGTGAGCGTGAATGTGGACAAAGCCTCGGATTCTACCATCCGGGCCGTGCCGCTCCCTGCCGATTCGCACCGGGACCGCGGGCAGGGATCGATTCGCGCCCGGGCCGTTCCGCCCTTCGAAACCCGGTCAATCGCGTCGGCCGGCGAATACGTGTTGCGTTGATGCGACAAATCTCCCTACAATCCGCCAGCTTTCTGGGGTTTGTGTGGAAAGCCAGCTATCTTTGGCTCTCAAGGACCCTCAGTCCGCGTGTTAGACTCAGATCGTTGAATTTAGTTGCCGGATTTGTTGTTGCCGGGTCGCGACACTTCGGCAGAATCCCTCGCCTTTTCGGAAATACTTCGCCTCGTAAGAATAAGGAGGAAGTCGTGGAGCATAGAGAAGTGATCAAGAATCGAATCCTCAGCGGTCTGAACCTTTCCGCCGCAGCACTCATGATGACCGCCGGCGTTGCATACGCCCAGGCCGACCGGGGCGCGTATCTCGTTACCGCCACGAGCGGTGCCGTTCGCGCGGCCAGCTACGGCACCTGTGTCCGTACCGCCACCTGGACGCCGGCTCAGGCAACTGCAGAGTGCGATCCCGATCTGCTGCCGAAGAAGGCTGCTGCACCGGCCGCGCCGGCCAAGGCAGCGCCGCCGCCCGCTCCGGTCGCGAAGGCTCCCGAAATGAAGCCCGAGCCGAAGAAAGAGCCCGAGAAGAAGCCTGAGAAGCCCGGCACCCTGCCGTTCTCGGAGCGCGTCGATGTGCCGTTCGAGTTTGCCAAGGCAGACCTGACCGCCGACGGCCGCACCGCGCTCGACGAACTCTTCAAGGAACTGAAGAAGGGTCCGGTCACGATGAACGTCGTGATCGTCACCGGCCACACCGACAAGATCGGCAGCGCGGCTTACAACAAGAAGCTGTCCGAGGCACGTGCCCAGGTCGTTCGTGACTACCTGGTCAACACCGGTGGCCTCGACTCCAAGCTGATCTTCTGGGAAGGCGTCGGCCCCCGTCAGCCGGTGAACGTCACCAAGTTCTGCGATGCCAAGATGAATCGCAAGCAGCTGATCGACTGCCTGGCCCCGAACCGTCGTACCACGGTGGAAGTCACCGGTACGCGTCCGAAGCCGGCGCCGAAGCCCGCGGCTGACAAGCCGGCTGCAAAGCCCGCTGCAAAGTAACACCAGCCAGTTCTTCAAGCGAAAGCCCTGCACTCCGGTGCAGGGCTTTTTGCTTTCTGGCGGCACGATCCTTCGAAGGCCTGGCGCAAGGCCATCCGACAATGTCCGCTGCCGCGTGACCCGACGCGGATAGGCTAAGCTCCACGACCCATGCTTCCTTCGAT
>JAIENF010000136.1 GCA_019751575.1 Burkholderiales bacterium | reverse complement strand
GGCCCGGCGGCCGGGGCGCCCGCGCCCTCGACCACTGCGGCGGGCTGGTTCGCCGGCAGCAGGACGGTGAACGTGGTGCCTTCGCCGATCCGCGAATGCACCAGGATCTTGCCCTTGTGCTGGTCGATGATCTTGAACGAGATGGACAGGCCGAGGCCGGTGCCCTTGCCGGTTTCCTTGGTCGTGAAGAACGGATCGAAGATGCGCGGCAGGACGTCGGGCGGGATTCCCTTGCCGTTGTCGCGGACCTCGATCATCACGCTGTGGCCGACCGCCTTGGTGGTCAGCGTGATCATGCCGTTGGCCGATCCGCGTTCATCGATGGCCTGTGCCGCGTTGGTGATCAGGTTGAGGAACACCTGGTTCACCTGCGAGGCGGCACACATGACCGGCGGCAGCGTGCCGAACACCTTGCGCACGTTGACCTGCTTGAGCAGGTGGCGGGCGAGCAGCAGGGTGCTTTCCAGGCCCTGGTTGACGTCGAAGACCTGCACCTTCAGGCGGTCGAGGCGGCTGAAGTCCTTCAGGTTGAGCACGATCTCGGCGATCTTGTCGATGCCGTGCAATCCGTCCTGCACCAGCAGCGAGAGTTCACCCAGGCTGTTGCGGGCGCGAAGCGTTTCCAGGTCGCGGTTCACGCGGCTGAACTGCTCGCGCAACTCCTCTTCCGGCGTGCTGGTCGACTGGAGCATGCGCAGCAGGCGGTCGAACTGCTCGACCAGGTCGACCAGCGTGCCCATCCGGTCGTCCACCATGCCGAGGTTGTTCTTCACGTAGGCGAGCGGGGTGTTGATCTCGTGCGCCACGCCGGCGACCATCTGCCCGAGCGAAGACATCTTCTCGGACTGGATCAGCTGCGTCTCGGACAGCTGCAGCTCGGACAGCGCCGTGGACAGTTCCTGGGTGCGTGCCGTGACCCGGCGGTCGAGCGACTCGTTGACGTCCTTCAGCTCCTCGTTGGCCTTGTTCAGCAGCTGGTAGCTCTGGGCGAGGCGCCAGCCGGCGAAGGCGAGCAGGCCGAGCAGCGCTGCGGCATACCAGATCAGCACGGTGCGGTAGCGCTGCTGCTCGGCGCCGGCGGCCCGCAGTTCGTTCTCGAAGCCGTCGATCACCTGGTCGAGCTCCCGGCCGGCGGTGGACTGCGAGACCACGTTGGACAGGTCGACCGAGAGCTGCCGGCGTTGCACCACCTCGCGGCCCAGCCTGGCCAGCGAATCGCGCGCGGCGGTGAGCCGCGCTGTCGAGTAGTCGGGGCGTGCCTCGCTGAGGCCGGTGAGCGCGGCGTTGATCGACCGCGCCCGTTCCGGCGAACCATCGATGACGTAGGCGCCCAGGTCTGCGGCCGCCTGGGTGGCCACGCGTTCGAGGTTGAGCAGCGTTCGCTGGGTGGCCGCATCGACCTGCCGCGTCGCACGCAACGCAGAGACGTACTCCGCGAACCATTGCTGCACTTCAGGCATGCTGGTGATCACGAAGTTCGATTCCGACAGGAAGCTCACGGTCACCGCGTTCTTTTCCTGGAAGGAGCCGATCATGTCGGGCAACCGGTCGCGCAGCGTCGCCGACGGAAGCCGCGCCGAGGACTGCTGCAGCGCGCGCAGCGTCTTCCCGACGCTGGGCACCAGGTTGACCGCCGCTTCGTAGCCGCGTTCGGGATCGGTGGCTGCGCGCAGCAGGATGGTGTCCCAGCGTGCCTCGAGTTCCTTCAGTGCACGCAACTGGCCGCTGATCTCGACCACCGCGCGTTCATCGAGCGGGCGGGTCTTCCAGTACACGAACGCGAGCGCGCCGAGCAGCAGGACGGTGATCAGCGCGATCAGCGCGATGCGCGGCCGCCCGGCCTGTCCGGGGCGGACAGGCTGGGCGGCCGGGGAACCGGCACCAGGCAAGGCGCGACGCAG
>JAIENF010000081.1 GCA_019751575.1 Burkholderiales bacterium | reverse complement strand
CGCGATCTCCTTCGTGAGATGGCTGCGCAGGCCTTCGGGCGTGGCAAGGGCCGGCGCCACGCTGACTGCGCCGAACTCGGCGATGCGGGCATTGAAGGTGGGGTCCTTGATGGTCACGTTGAGCGCCTGGTTCAGGCGGTCCAGCGCCGCCTTCGGCGTACCCCGCGGCGCATACAGGCCGTGCCACACGTTCAGTTCGAACCCGGGCAATCCCTGCTCGGCAAGCGTCGGTACATCCGGCAACTGCGCCAGGCGCTTCGGCGAGGTGACGCCGATCACCCTGACCTTGCCAGCCTTGATCTGGCTCACCGTGTTGCTGGTCTGGTCGCACAGCACGTCGACCTGGCCGCCGAGAAGATCGCTCATGGCCGGCGCGGTGCCCTTGTAGGCGACGGTGGTCAGGTCGATCCCGATCCTGCTCATGAACAGCAGGCCGCACAGGTGCGAGGCTGCGCCGAGCCCTGCATTGGCGACGGTGATCTTGTCCTGGTTGGCCTTGAGGTAGGGGATCAGGTCCTTCACTCCCGTGACCGGCAGGGTATTGCGGGTGAGGAGGGTCATCGGAACGTCAGCAACCTGCCCGATCGGCTCGAGGTCCTTCAGCGGATCGAACGGCAGCCGCTTGTACAAGGCCGGGGCGGTCGACATGCCGATATGCATCAGCAGCACCGTATAGCCATCGGGAGTCGCGCGCGCGACCCGGTTGACGCCGATCGTACCGCCCGCGCCAGGCGCATTCTCGACCACCACGGTCTGCTTGAAGTGGGCCTGGAACTGCTGCGCGAGCAGGCGCGCCATCGTGTCCGTGGGTCCGCCTGCGGCGAACGGCACGATCACCGACACCGGGCGAGTCGGGAATTCCTGCGCCATGGCTACCGCCGGGACGCAGCATATCGAGAGCCCGAGCCAGCGGGCCGCAACCTTGAATTTCATACTGCCTCCTTGGGTGTTGCAGCCAGCCGCCGGCTGGCTGCAGCGTTCGGGCCCTGCACCTGTGGTCGGTGCATCGAGGCTCCGTCGCTCGTTCCCGACGGAAGATTGCAGATTTCAGCCGGTCAGGCAATAGCGTATTTCCTGTCCGGTGGAAACGCGCGTCCGCCCGGTTCGCGCAGCGTGCGATTCCGACGACGCGCCACTGGATGGTCCACACATCGAGGATGCGCCAGCGCCGCGGGGCTGCGGAACGCCTAGAAGGGCCCTTCGGCCAGCCGACGCTCGACCTGGTCGAGCCGGTCGTTGCCCCAGAACGGTTCGCCGTCGACGATGAAGTACGGGGAACCGAAGACGCCGCGGGAGATCGCCTGCTGCGTGGCGCTGCGCGGCGCTTCCTTCACTGCGGGATCGGACAGCGCTGCGGCAAGCGCGGGCCCCGGAATGCCCACCTCTGCCGCGACGTCGACCGTCACCTGCGGACTCGAGATGTCGCGTCCGTCGGCGAAGTACGCGCGGAACAGCGCAAGGGCGAGGCGCTGCGCAAGCAGCGGATCCTGCGCTGCCATCCAGTAGAAGGCGCGGCATGCTGCCTGACCACTGACCGGGAACTTCGCCGGATGGTTGTAGGCGATGCCGTGGAAGCGCGCCGTGCGCGGGACGTCGACCCGCGCATAGTCGCCCTTCATCGGGATGGCGGGCAGCGGCCGGCCGCCGCTCACCTCGAACACCAGTCCGAGCAGGATCGGGTGCCACTCGACCACGCATCCCTGGGCCTTCGCGATCGCATCGATCCGATGCGCCGCGAAATAGCCGTACGGGGACGAGAAATCGAAGTAGAAGTCGACCGGCGTTGCCATCGGCGCGGCTACCGGCACGTGCCTCAGGCCAGTTCGATCGCCATCGCAACGGCTTCGCCGCCGCCGATGCACAGCGTCGCCATGCCGCGCTTGCCGCCCCGCT
>JAIENF010000077.1 GCA_019751575.1 Burkholderiales bacterium | reverse complement strand
TGCGCGGCCGGGCTGTGGTCGATCCCGGCGGTGCTGCTGCTGCCTGCGCCTGCACCGGAAAGCTGGCGCTTCATCGCGCAGTCGACGCTGATCCACCTGTTCTATTTCTCGTTCGTCGGACTCGCGTACGCCCGGGTCGACCTGTCGGTCGCCTATCCGTTGATGCGCGGCCTGCCGCCGCTGGCCACCACCGCGATCGCGATCGTCTGGCTCGGCGAAGCCGTGAGCCTGCTGGCGCTGGCCGGCGTGGCGCTGGTCAGCGCAGGCGTGATGGCACTGCTGGCGGAATCGTCGCGCAGCGGTGCGCTCGACCGGCGGGCACTGGCGGTCGTGGCGGTGGTGGCCGCGACCGTCGTCGCCTACACGTTGAACGATGCGCTCGGCGCCCGCGCATCAGGCCATGCGGGCTCGTACCTCGCCTGGCTGCTGCTGCTGATCGCGCCCGGCATGCTGGCCGTCGGCCTGGCCACCCGCGGGCCCGCCCTGCTCCTGGAGACCGCTCGCTCGACCTGGAAGATCGCGCTGCTCGGCGGCGCCTGCACCGCGATCTCGTACGGCATCACGCTGTGGGCGATGAAGCACGCACCGGTCTCGCTGGTGGCCGCGCTGCGCGAAGTGTCGGTGATCCTGGCGCTGCTGATCGCCGCGCTGGCGCTGCGCGAGCGCTTCGGCTGGGTGCGCATCGTCTCGGTAGGCATGGTCTGCGCCGGCGCGATCGCGATCAAGGGCGGCTAGCGAAACGGCATCACCGGCCTGCCGGATCGTCGCGCCGCACGCGGCGGCGCAATCCCGCCGCGCCGGACAGCGCGGCAAGCCCCGATCCGAACAGCAGCAGGCCGGGCGGAACCGGCACAACCGTCGCGAAGACCAGGTTGTCGAAGCCGGGACCCAGGATCGGTACCGAACCCGAGAGGACGATCCAGCTCAGATCGCTCCAGGCCGTGCCCGAAAAACGCTCGGTGCCGGCGAAATCCAGGAATCGCCGTCCTCCGGCGGAAGAAGTGATCTCCTGCCGGCCGAACCCCGGGCTGGTGTCGGAGCTCACATCCAGCGCTCGCAGGTCGAACAGGCCCCCGGTGAAGCTGAAGCGGACCGCGCTGATCGTCTCGCCCGTCAGGGGACGGATGTCCAGGCTGAGGTAGGGCGTGGTGAATGCGTTCAGGCCCGGCGACAGGATGTCGTAGTGGCCCGACAGGCTCTGCATCAGGAAACCGTCTTCCAGGTAGTCCGCCGTGGACAGGGTGACCCGGGCAGCGGAATCGAAATCGACCGTCACCGTGGCCGCGCGGGCGACGGCACCCGCCGTCGAGCCGAGCATCAGTGCTGCAGCGAAGACAAGCCTTGCGAGCGTGTTGCCGTTCATGGTCGCTCCCGGACTATATGTCGAGGAGCACAGCCTGTCAGTGCGAAGCCGTTCCCGTCAAGCGCACACTTCGTTTTCCAGACCGTGACCCGCCTGCCACCGCCCCAGGTTCTCGCGGAACAGCTCGAACACCCGCCGGTCGTTGCCCGCCGCGCTCGCCGCATCGTGCGGCGAGACGATCACGTTGGGCATGTCCCACAACGGCGACTCGGGCGGCAGCGGCTCCGGGTCGAACACGTCGAGGTAGGCGCCAGCCAGCCGGCCCGAAGCCAGCGCATCGACCAGCGCAGCCTGGTCCACGACCTCGCCGCGGCCGATGTTGACCAGGTGCGCGCCGGCCGGAAGGCTCGCGAGGGCCCCGGCATCGATCATGCCCCGCGTCTCGGCGGTGAGCGGACAGGCAATCACCAGCCAGTCTGCGCGCGGCAGCAGCGACGCCAGCGCCGACGGCGGATGCGTCTCGTGCGCCGGGTCGCCGTCACGGGCGGCGCTGCGCCGCACCGCCACCACCTGCAGCCCGATC
>JAIENF010000357.1 GCA_019751575.1 Burkholderiales bacterium | reverse complement strand
GCACCACGCGCCGCTCGACCCGGTGCACCAGCCGTTCGCGCAGCCGCTCGCGCTGCGCATGCACGGCCTGCGTGAAATGCAGCATCGGAAACCGGGGATCTGCATAGCCGGACATGAACTGGTCCATGTGCCGGTGGCAGGACGGACACCAGGTGACCACCTTTGCCGCAGCGGCGGATCCGGCCGCGCCGTCGTCCGCCAGCGCCTGCGGTTCGCTCCCGGCCAGCCGGATCGAAAGATCGTTGAACTTGCCGACCGTGCGCTTCGCCATGCCGTCGGCCGCGCGCAGGTTGGCATCCTTCGACGTCCCGCAGCAGTAACCCGGGCCACCCACCGGCGCCACCTCCATGCCGATCGCGCGCAGGATCTCGATCGAGCTGTGGATGATGTCGCCATGGCGCACGACATTGCATCCGTACCAGAACACGACTTTCTCGCTCATGATGCGTTGCGCTCCTGCGGACTCGCGCGATGCCATTGCTCGATTTCGTCGGCGGTGAGCTGGGTCGCGGCGAAGGCTTCGATCTTTCGGAAGAACAGCGGGTCTTCGGTGGATTTCATCTGTGCCTCGCCGCCCAGGGACCCCAGCGCGCCCATGCGCGCGGCACGCAGCATGAGCATCGCGTTGATGCCCTCCGGGCAGGCGTCGATGCAGGTCGCCGACTGCGTGCACACCTTCACCCAGGCGACGCCCTCGGGCGATCCCCGGCCCGCCACCAGCAACGGCAGCAGGCCTTCGACCACGGCCGCAGGGGACGCGCCTTCGAGTTCAGGGGCATACGGCGTCATCGGGCAGGCTTCATAGCATTTCCCGCAGCGGGTGCAGCGATCGAGCGTGTCGGCGATGAAGCGATCGAGGTAGGCGCGCAGGGAATCCATGTCGTATGCTGCCACGCGCGTGGCCGCGCGGCCAGTACCCCGGCGCAGGCAATGCCGCCTCACCCGGCGGCGGCAACCCCGGGCGCTTCGCAGGCGCAATGCGTCGACACCATCTCGAGCGTGCGGCTGCCACCTTTCCCGGTGACCCGCGTATCGACCACCGACAGCCGGCGCCCGGCCCGGCCGACCTTCGAAACCGCCTTCAGCGACCGTCCCTCGCCGGGGCTGAGGTACCAGGCCGAGGCCTCGACCAGCCGTTGACCGGGCGGCACCGCGGCGCACGCGGTGCGCGCCGCCAGCGCGAAGGTGACGCCGCCCTGCGCATGTCCGACACGATTGCCCGAGTGCAGGCCCATCGGCATCCGGCAGTGCGAACGGCCAGCGCCGTCCTGCACCGGAAACTGCGCGAACAGGTGCTCGACGAAAGCGGTGCGTCCGTCTGCGCGCGCGATCACTTCGTTCACGCGCTTCCAGACCGCGCGCTCACGGGCATCGAGGTCGCGCACCGCGATCGGATCGCCCGGGGGCATGCCGCCCGGTTGCCAGGGCAGCGGCGCCAGCGTCACCCCGGCCGGCGGTGGCAGTTCCATGAACGTTCCCGACGCGATGCAGGCCACGCGTCCCGCTGCGGTCAGGCTGCAACGCGCGATCCCCTGCCGCGTGAGTGCGCCCTCGACCCAGCCCTCGCAGTGCGCCACCGCTTCGAGCCGACCACGCAGCGGTACGCCGGTGAACGCGATGTGCAGGCTGACCGTACCCAGCCGCATGCCGGCTTGCGTCGACAGACGGGCACGGATCGCGTTGGCGAGGGCCATGTCGACCAGCGTGGTCACCATGTTGAGGTTGGCTTCGCCGCTGGCATCACTGCTGTGCGCCGCGGTCTCGATCGAGATGCGCGCCACCTCGGGCGTCACTTCATCCCACGCCGTGCCCATGAAATGGCCGACGAAATGCAGGCCCGGCGTCCGGTTGTCGGCGATCGCCTGCAGCACGCGGCTGCGGAT
>JAIENF010000195.1 GCA_019751575.1 Burkholderiales bacterium | reverse complement strand
GCACGATGTCCCTGTGGGTGCACTGCAAGGCACCCGAGGACAGGGAGGCACCATGATCAAGGAAGTAAGCGGAGACATCCTGCTGTCCGGCGCGCAGGCGATCGCGCACGGCGTCGCGCCAGGCGACCATTTCTCGAACGGGCTGGCGATGGCGCTGCGCGAACGCTGGCCGGCGATGTACAAGGACTTCCGGCACTACTGCCAGAACCACCATGCCGAACCCGGCGGCCTCTGGGCCTGGGGCGGCACCGGGGGCGCACGCATCGTCTCGCTGTTCACGCAGGAAGCGGCCCGGCATGAGCATGCCAATCCGGGCAAGGCGCATGTAGAGCATGTGAACCATGCACTGCGCGAACTGCACAAGCTGGTGCTCAAGGAGAAGTTCACCAGCCTCGCGCTGCCGCGCCTCGCCACCGGCGTAGGCGGGCTCGAGTGGCAGGCCGTCCGGCCGCTGATCGACACCCACCTGGGCGGCCTCGACATCCCGGTCATCGTCTACCGCACCTACCAGCCCGGCGTGAAGGCAGCCGAATAGCCGGGTACCCGGGCTGCATCCTTCAGGGCGTGCCCCGGGTCGGCGGCAGGCCGATCGCGGTGAAGTCCATCTCGCTGCCGAAGGGACGCGCGCGGCAAACGGCCGGAGCGTTTACGATCGGGCATCGATGCGCGAAGCGCACGCACGACTCACGGAGCAGCGCATGAAAGACCCGAGGCAGGAAGCGGCAGTACCGGCACCGATCGACCGGCTGCCGTGGGTGGGCACGACCATCTTCACCGTGATGTCCGCGCTGGCGACGCAGCACCGCGCGATCAACCTCGGCCAGGGCTTTCCGGATTTCGACTGCGACCCGGCCCTGCAGCAGGCGGTGGCCGATGCGATGCGCGCCGGCCACAACCAGTATGCGGCGATGCCCGGGGTCCTGCCGCTGCGCGAGCGCATCGCGGCGAAGACCGCTGCACTGTACGGGCACCGCTACGACGTCGAACGCGAAGTCACCGTCACGGCGGGTGCCACGCAGGCGATCATGGCCGCGGTGGTGGCCCTGTGCGGCCCGGGCGATGAAGTCATCGTGCTGGAACCCTGCTACGACTCGTACCAGCCCTCGATCGACCTGGCCGGCGCGACCGCAGTACGCGTGCCACTCGACGCCGCGCGCAACTATGCGGTCGACTGGGACCGGGTGCGCGCGGCGATCACGCCGAAGACCCGCCTGCTGATGGTGAACTTCCCGCACAACCCGACCGGGCAGGTGCTCGAGGCCGCGGACCTCGCGGCACTGGAGTCCATCGTCCAGGGCACCGGCATCATCGTCCTGTCGGACGAGGTGTATGAACACATCGTGTTCGACGGCCGCGAACACCAGGGCATCGCGCGCTCGCCGCTGCTCGCCTCGCGCAGCGTCCTGGTGTCGAGTTTCGGCAAGACCTTCCATGCCACGGGATGGAAGGTGGGCTACGCATGCGCGCCGGCTGCGCTGAGCGCGATGATCCGCAAGGTGCACCAGTTCATGGTGTTCTCCGTATCCACCCCGATGCAGCATGCGCTCGCCGCCTACCTCGACGACCCGCGGCCCTGGCGGGAACTGCCTGCGTTCTACCAGCGCAAGCGCGACCGCTTCTGTGCCGCGCTGGCCGGATCCCGATTCAGGCTGCTGCCATCGAATGGAACGTATTTCGTGCTGGCGGACTATTCGGCGATCAGCGGCGATGCGGAGGATGTCTTCGCCCGGCAGCTTGTCGAGCGCCACGGCGTCGCAGCGATCCCGGTATCGGCCTTCTATCGCGAACCGTTCGACAACCGGGTCGTGGGGGGGGGGGGGGCGGGGGGCGGCCGCACGAGAGCGGTAGAGGGGGGGGGGGGGGGGGGGGGTTGGTAGGG
>JAIENF010000408.1 GCA_019751575.1 Burkholderiales bacterium | reverse complement strand
AGGCCGCCGGACAGGCCGATGCAGACCGACGGTGCAGATGCCCCGGCCGCGCGCGACCGGGCCTGCTCGAGCGCGCGGACGACGGCCGCGTGCACCCGAGCCATCGGATCATCAGCCGAGTTCGACCTCGCGGAATTTGCCATAGCCCATCAGCCGGTCGAACCGCCGCTCCAGCAACTGGTCGACGGGTTTCGCGCGCAAGCCCTTCATCGCATCGGCCAGCGCCCGCTTCATCGTGACCATCATCTGGTCCGGGTCGCGATGCGCGCCACCCGCCGGTTCGGACACGATCCGGTCGACCAGGCCCAGCGACTTCAGGCGTGTCGCCGTGATGCCGAGCACGGCGGCGGCATCGGGCGCCTTGTCCGCGCTCTTCCACAGGATCGATGCGCCGCCTTCGGGCGAGATCACCGAATAGGTCGAATACTCGAGCATCAGCAGCACGTCGCCGACCGAGATCGCCAGCGCGCCGCCGGAGCCCCCTTCGCCGATCACCGTGCAGACGATCGGCACGTTCAGCTTGGCCATCTCGAACAGGTTGCGCCCGATCGCCTCGGACTGCCCGCGCTCTTCGGCGCCGACGCCGGGATAGGCACCGGGGGTATCGATGAAGGTGAACACCGGCAGCTCGAACCGCTCGGCCATGCGCATCAGGCGCAGCGCCTTGCGGTAGCCCTCCGGCCGCGGCATGCCGAAGTTGCGCAGGATCTTTTCCTTGGTGTCGCGTCCCTTCTGGTGGCCGATCACCACGCAGGGCTGGTCGTCGAAGCGGGCGAGCCCGCCGATGATCGCCGCGTCGTCGGCAAAGGCACGGTCGCCGTGCAGTTCCTGGAAGTCGGTGAACAGGCGCTCGATGTAGTCGCGCGTGTACGGCCGCTGCGGATGGCGCGAGACCTGGGAGATCTGCCAGGGCGTCAGCTGTCCGTACACCTGCCTGGTCGTGGCTGCGCTCTGCTTGCGCAGCGCGGCGACCTCTTCCGAAGGGTCGGAGGCGGTGCCGTCGGGCGCAAGGTCGTGGGCAACGAGCAGCGCTTCGATCTGCGCTTCGATCTCGGCGATCGGCTTCTCGAAATCGAGGAAGGTCTGTTTCATCGCGGACAATGATAGCCGATCGCCGGGACCTCCATCGGCCCCCATCGGCTAGAATCCGCGGCCGAACCCGACTGCGCTGTCCATGACCCCGATCCTGGCTTTCGACATCGAGACCATCCCCGACATCGCCGGGCTGCGCGTGCTGCACGCGCTGTCGGACGCCCTGTCCGACCAGGACGTGGTCGACATGGCCCACCAGAAGCGGCGCCAGAGCCATGGCACCGACTTCCAGCCGCTGCACCTGCAGAAGGTGGTCGCGATCTCGTGCGCCCTGCGTGAGGGCGACCAGTTCAGGGTGTGGACGCTAGGACAGCCGGAAGACACCGAGGCCACGCTGGTGCAGCGCTTCTTCGACGGCATCGAGAAGTACCTGCCGCAGCTGGTGTCCTGGAACGGCAGCGGCTTCGACCTGCCGGTGCTCAACTACCGCGCGCTGGTCAACGGCGTCACCGCACCCCGTTTCTGGGAGCTCGGCGACGACGATCGCGAATTCAAGTGGAACAACTACATCAGCCGCTACCACATGCGCCATCTCGACCTGATGGACCTGCTGGCGATGTACCAGCCGCGCGGCAGCGCACCGCTGGACGAGCTGGCGAAGCTGTGCGGCTTCCCGGGCAAGCTCGGGATGGACGGCAGCCAGGTCTGGGGCGCGTATCGCGACGGGCGGCTGCCGGAGATCCGTGCCTACTGCGAGACCGATGCGGTGAACACCTACCTGATGTACCTGCGCTTCCAGCGCCTGCGCGGTGCCCTGGTCCCGGCCCTGTACGACCAGGAGATCGAA
>JAIENF010000356.1 GCA_019751575.1 Burkholderiales bacterium | reverse complement strand
CCCCGCTGTGGCGGCGCGAATAGTCGAAGCCGATCAGGTCCGACAACCGATCGTCGCGGAAGAACAGGCGCATGGACGGCGAGCCGGGCATCCGGTAGGGCGTGTAAAGCGCGGCGGCCCGGTCGGGCAGCGCTTCGCCCTCCTGCCTGAGGCTGTTCATCAGCACTGCTTCGCCGCTGGCCGCCCAGCGACTGCCCCGGGCTGCGAGCGCGTCGACCACCGCCGGGGACAATGCACCCTCGGCCGGCCAGGTGCCGGCCGGCGGTGCCCCGAAGCGGGCCTCATGCTCGATGAAGGCCCGATCGATGTGTGCTGCCACCCGCGCGTCGCCGCCGGGATATGCACCGGACTGCGGAAGGTCCGCACGCGGCTGCGTCTGCCGAGCGACGGTGAAGTCGAACATCAGCGGGGCCAGCGGATGGCAGTCGGGCGTGGTGGACAGTTCGACCTGCCCGCGTTCCGCCAGCGCCCTCCAGCGCGGCAGGACCCGCTCGAGCTCGAGGCCGATCAGTGCCAGCAGCGCGCGCCGCTCGGCAAGGCCGAAGCCGGATCCCTGGGCAAACAGCCTGCGCAGCAGTGGCTGCTCCTGGCGCAGCGTCTCGCCGGTCCAGGCCAGGTGGTACCAGGTCACCAGGTCGGTCACGTACCCGTCGGACAGGTAGGCGGTGAGGTCGAGTCCGTCCGCCGTGCAGCGCCGATGCAGTTCGGCCAGCCGGGAAAACCCGGCGAAGGGCTCGATCATCGTCCTCGGATTCGCGCGGAAACAGAGGTCGAGCACCTGCGCACGGTCGCCGGCCGACAGCATTGACGCATCCTCGATCGCCAGCGCGCGAAGCAGCGGGTCGCGGAACGCGTTGCGCGCGAACTGGTCGAGGTAGTCGTCGACCTGCCGGGTCAGCACCGGCACGAAGTTGACCACCGCCCGCATCGACGGATGCCGCTCGAGGTGGGCGGCCATGTCGCTGTAATCCTTCAGCGCATGCAGGTACACCCAGGGCAACATGCACTCGCCGGTCGCTGGATCGCGATAGTCAGGCTGGTGCATGTGCCAGAACAGCACGAGGTCGAGTCGCTTCACCATCGACCGGTCAGCGCACGCGGCGCTGCGGCTGGCCCAGCATCTCGGCGGTGACCAGCGTCACGCCGCCCTCGGACACATGGAAGCGCTTGCGGTCTTCCTCGGCGTCGTACCCGATCACCATGCCTTCCGGGATGCGTGCACCTTCGTCGACGACCACCCGGCGCAGCTTCGCATGCCGGCCGACATCGACGCCGGACAACAGCACCGACTGCTCGATCGACGAGTAGGAATGCGCGTACACGCCGGAGTAGAGCAGGGAACCGCGAACCAGCGCGCCGCTGATGATGCAGCCCCCGGAAATCAGCGAATCGACGGCCATGCCACGCCGGTCGGCTTCGTCGAAGACGAACTTCGCCGGAGGCAGCTGCTCCTGGTAGGTCCAGATCGGCCAGTGACTGTCGTACATGTTCAACGCCGGCGTGACGCGTGTCAGCTCGAGGTTGGCTTCCCAGAAGGCATCGATCGTGCCGACGTCCCGCCAGTACGGCGCCTCGCCAGGCTCGCGCACGCAGCTGTCGGCGAACCGGTGCGCGAACACGCGGTAGCGCGGCACCAGGTGCGGGATGATGTCGTTGCCGAAGTCGTGCGTCGACCTCGGCTCGTCGGCATCCCGGATCACCTGCTCGTACAGGAAGGCCGCATTGAACACGTAGACGCCCATGCTGGCGAGGGCATGGTCGGGATCGCCGGGGATCGGCGGTGGATCGTCCGGCTTCTCGAAGAAGCCGGTGACGCGGTCGTTCTCGTCGACATGCATCACGCCGAACCCGCGCGCCTCGAGCCTCGGCACTTCGAC
>JAIENF010000487.1 GCA_019751575.1 Burkholderiales bacterium | reverse complement strand
GGCCGATACCTGGTGGCATGCGAAAAAAGCGCTCGAAGCGCTGCCGATCGTCTGGGATGAAGGCCCCAACGCCAAGGTGAACAGCGCCAGCATCGCGGCCCACATGCGTACCGGCCTCACGTCGAACGACGCCTTTGCGGACACCGATTACGGCGATGCGCTGAAGGCGATCGCCGCCGCGCCCAGGAAAGTGGAAGCGGTGTATTCGACGCCGTTCCTCGCCCATGCGACGATGGAACCGATGGTCTGCACCGCGCGCATCACCGCGGACCGCGGCGAGATCTGGGTCGCCACGCAGAACCAGGAATCCGCGCTGGCCGCGCTGGCCGAGACCTCGGGCCTGCCGCTCGCGCAGTGCGAGGTCTACAACCATGACCTCGGTGGCGGCTTCGGCCGTCGGGTGACGGTGCCCGATTTCATCCGCCAGTCGGTGTCGATCGGCCGCCAGTTCCCGGGCGTGCCGGTGAAGCTGATCTGGAGCCGCGAGGAAGACCAGTCGCACGACTTCTACCGGCCGATCTCGCAATGCAGGCTGTCCGCCGGCATCGATGCGAAGGGCAACCTCACCGGCCTGCACATCCGCGTTTCTGGCCAGTCGATCAATGCCGCGCTGAATCCCGCAGCGATCAAGGATGGCAGGGACGTGCGCCAGTTGCAGGGGTTCTGGAAGGAGCCCGGCGATGCGCAGATCGGCTACACGGTGCCCAACATGCGCATCGAGTACGCGATGCGCAACACGCACGTGCCGCCGGGCCCGTGGCGCGGCGTGAACACCACCCAGAACGGCGTCTACCTCGAATGCTTCATGGACGAGGTGGCCAAGCTGGCCGGACGCGATCCGCTCGAGTTCCGCCGCGCGCTGATGGGCAGCCATCCGAAGCACCTCGGGGTGCTCAATGCCGTGGCCGAGAGGGCCGGCTGGGGCAAGCCGGCGCGCAAGGGGGTGTTCCGCGGCATCGCCCAGTTCATGGGTTATGCCAGCTACTCCGCCGCGGTCGCGGAGGTCACCGTGAACTCGAAGCGCCAGGTGAAGGTGCACCGGCTGGTGCTCGGCACCGACTGCGGCCACCAGGTAAACCCTGACCAGATCGCAGCCCAGGTCGAAGGCTCGGTCGCCTATGGCCTGAGCGCCGCGTTCTTCGGCGAGTGCACGGTCGACAAGGGCCGGATCGTCGAGACCAACTTCGATCGCTACCGGATCATGAAGCTGGCCGAGATGCCGGTGGTCGAGACGGTCATCGCACCCACCTGGGACTTCTGGGGCGGCGTGGGAGAGCCGACGATCTGCGTGGCGGCGCCCGCGGTGATGAACGCGATTGCCGCCGCGATCGGCCGCCCGGTGCGCAACCTGCCGCTGAAGAACGAGGGTTTCACCTTCATCTAGCCGCGGGGGCGAGTCGAGGATGGATGCCGGCGACACGGAGATCCGGCGCGTCGCTGGCGTCCGGCCCGGACTCGCGCCTGTGCAGCGTTGCGCATCGGCGCTGGCCATCGTCCTGGGCCTGGCGGCAGCCCACGGCGGTGGGGCGGCCGGCGCGCCCGCGGGCGATTCGATCGAGCATCCGCTGGCGTCGGGGACGCCCGACCTGCTGCGTGGCCGTGCGATCGCGCTCGGCCGGGACGGCAACTGCCTGCTCTGCCACGGACTCGCCGACGCCGGGCGGCCATCCGGCAACCTTGCGCCCCCGCTGGACGGTGTCGGCAGCCGGTTGAGTGCCGGCCAGATCCGGCTGCGCGTGGTCAACCCGTCCGTCGCCAACCCGCATACCATCATGCCTTCATACTTCGTGGCCGACGGACTGCGCCAGGTGGCCGAGCCCTGGCGCGGCAAGCCGATCCTGGACGCACAACAGATCGAGGACCTCGTCGCGTGGTT
>JAIENF010000656.1 GCA_019751575.1 Burkholderiales bacterium | reverse complement strand
ACACGCCGCCGAACACGCAGGTCGCGCGCAGCATCGTGTACTTCGCGTAGGCACGGACGCTCTCTTCCACCTGGGCGGCGAGTTCGCGCGTGGGCGCCAGGATCAGCGCACGCACCTGGTGGCGTGCCGGCGATACGCTGTTGTTGGCATGCACGCGCAGTCGCTGCAGCATCGGCAGCGCGAAGGCGGCCGTCTTGCCGGTGCCGGTCTGGGCACCGCCGAGCAGGTCTATGCCGCGAAGCACATGCGGGATGGCCTGGGTCTGGATCGGCGTCGGTGCCTTGTAGCCGAGCTCGTCGAGCGCGCGCAGGATCTCGGGCGCAAGGCCGAGGTCGCGGAACTGCACCACGGGTGCCGGTGCCACGGACGCATCCCCGGCATCCGGCGCTGGTCCGGCCTGGAGCGGCGGTTGCGAGGGTACCGGGGCCGCCATCGGAACTTCGCCGACGTGTGCGGCCGGGTGCTCGCCTGCCTGTCGCTCGCCTGCCTGTCCGTTGGCATCCAACGGGTACTCTGAATGATCTGAACTCGCCATAACTCCTGAGGATACCATGCGGGTCGCCCGGACTGGTGCGCTCCGTCGGTTTCTCTACCCGTGCGCCGTTTCCACCCGCGCGCCGTCGCGCGCCGCGTGCGATCATCGGTGATTGCCTGAAGCAACGGTTTCGTGTCCTGAACGCCACCCTGGAACATGTCTTCTCCGCGGACGGGCCGCTCGCCCGCGCGGTGCCCGGATACCGGCCCCGTCCCGGCCAGGTCGAACTCGCTGACGCGATCGCCCGGACGCTGCGCGACGATGGCGTGCTGGTGGCCGAGGCGGGTACCGGCACCGGCAAGACCTTTGCCTACCTGGTACCGGCGTTGCTCGCCGGGGGCAAGGTGATCATCTCGACCGGCACCAAGACCCTGCAGGACCAGCTGTTCGACCGCGACCTGCCGCTGGTGCGCGCGGCGCTCAACGTGCCGGTGTCGGTCGCGCTGCTGAAGGGGCGCTCGAACTACGTGTGCCACTACCATCTCGGCCGCAATGCGCGCGATGGCCTGTTCGGCAGCGCGCAGGATGCGCGTCATTTCCGCGAGATCGAACGCTTCGCGGCGACCAGCAAGTCCGGCGATCGCAGCGAACTCGCGTCCGTGCCCGACAATGCACCCGCCTGGGCGATGGCGACGTCCACCCGCGAGAACTGCCTGGGGGCCGAGTGCCCGCAGTTCCAGCAGTGCTTCGTGATGGAGGCGCGGCGCAACGCACTGGCCGCGGACCTCGTCGTGGTCAACCACCACCTGTTCTTTGCCGATGTCGCGCTGCGCGACACCGGCTTCGCGGAACTGCTGCCTGCCTGCGACGCGGTGATCTTCGACGAAGCCCATGCGCTGCCCGATACGGCGAGCATGTTCTTCGGCGAGTCGGTGTCGACGACCCAGTTGCTCGACCTTGCGCGCGACACGCGTGCCGAGGCGCTCGCTGGCGCCCGCGACTACGCCCCGCTGCCGGTCGCGGCCGCCGCAGTCGAGAAAGCGGCGCGCGACCTGCGCCTCGCGGTGCGCGAAGACGCGGGTCGCCTCACGCTGCGGCTCCTGCGCGAAAGGGCGTCTTTCCTGCCGGCGCTCGAGCAGGTGCTGGCTGCGCTCGAAGGCCTGTGCGAACACCTGGCCGAGCAGGGCGAGCGCAGCGAAGGGCTGGGCAAGTGCGCCGAGCGTTGCGATGAACTCTTCCGGCGGCTGTCGCGATGGCATGCCCAGGCGGTGGCCGAAGCGGCTTCGGCCGGCCGGTCGTCTGCCGCCGATGTCCATGAAGATCCGGACGCAGATGCCGGCTGGGTGCTCTGGGGCGAGACCTTCGCCCAGTCGCTGCAGCTGCACGCGACGCCGCTGT
>JAIENF010000520.1 GCA_019751575.1 Burkholderiales bacterium | reverse complement strand
GACCACGGATACGTTGACGTCCACCTGGTCATTGGCCCCGGCGACCGGCGGCGTCTCGATGTTCACCGCCGAGAAGAAACCCAGCCGGTCGACGCGACGGCGCGACCGGGTGAGCGCTTCGGCGTTGTACCAGCCACCTTCGAACTGGCGGATCTCGCGCCGGATGACCTCGTCGCGGGTACGCGTGTTGCCGGCGATGTTGACCCGGCGCACGTACACGCGCCGGCCCGGATCGACGAAGAACGTGAAGGACGCAGTGCGCGTCTCCTTGTCGATCGTGGGCACCGCGTTCACGTTGGCGAATGCATAGCCTTCGTCGCCAAGCCGCTCGGTCATCAACCGGGTCGACTCGGCAATCCGTTCACGGGAGAACGTCTCCCCGGCACGAATGCGCAGGAGGCGGCGCAGTTCCTCCTCGGGCAGCAGCAGTTCCCCCGCGAACCGGACCTCGGAGACGGTGTAGCGCTCGCCCTCGGTGACGTTGATCGTGACGAAGATGTCGCGCCTGTCCGGCGTGATCTGGACCTGGGTCGACTCGATGTTGAACTCGAGGTACCCGCGATTCTGGTAGAAGGACCGGATCGTCTCGAGGTCGGCCGAAAGACGCTCGCGCGAATACTGGTCGTGCTTGCTGTACCACGTGAGCCAGCCCGGCGTTCGCTGCACCATCAGCCCGAGCAACTGGCTTTCGCTGAACACCTTGTTGCCGACGAAGTTGATCTGCCGGATGCGCGCGACATCGCCTTCGCTGATCTGGAACGAGATGCCGACCCGGTTGCGCTCGAGCGGCGTCACCGTCGTCTGGACCTGCGCGGCGTAGCGGCCCCGGTTGATGTACTGGCGCTTGATCTCCTGCTCGGCGCGTTCGAGCTGCGCCTTGTCGAAGATGCGCCCGTCGGCAAGACCGATGCCGCGCAATGCCGCGCGCAGCTGGTCGACGCTGAACTCCTTGGCGCCACTGATCTCGACCGACGCGATGGCCGGACGCTCCTGCACGGTGACGATCAGCACGTCCGCATCCACCTCGAGGCGGACGTCGGTGAAGAAGCCGGTCGCGTAGAGCGCTCGGATCGCCTGCGCCGCGGCCTCCTCGGTCATCCGTTCGCCGACCTTCACCGGAAGGTAGCCGAAGATCGTGCCGGGCTCGGTCCGCTGGAGGCCTTCTACGCGGATGTCGCGGACCGTGAACGGATCGAACGCCGAACTTGCCTGGGCCCAGCACAGCGCCAGGCCAACCACCAGATGTCTTGCGCGCAGCATGTAGTCGTAGGAGTTTGGGCGGCCGCCGGCAGTGCCCTGCCGGCCGACCCGAACGGGAGGGGTCGGCCCGGATTAACCGCCGATCAGGCGGTGGATGTCATTGAAGATCGCGAACGCCATGAGGACGAACAGCACCCCCATGCCGACCTGCTGGCCTATCGCCATCACCCGGTCCGAAACCGGGCGACGCCGCACGACTTCGAACGCATAGTACATCAGGTGTCCGCCGTCGAGCATCGGGATCGGCAGCAGGTTCAGCACCCCGAGGCTGATGCTGATCAGCGCGATGAACGTGAGGTAGGCGACCCAGCTGACCTGCACCGACTGGCCTGCATAATCGGCGATGGTGATCGGGCCGGACAGGTTCTTGAGGGACACCTGGCCGATCAGCATCTTGCCCAGCATCTGCAGGCTGAGCACCGAAGTGTCCCAGGTCTTCGCGACGGCCTCGCCGAGGCTTTCCAGGGGGCCGTACCGCACGTCGACCATCAGGCGCTCGACCTGGGCGGGATCGACCCGGGGACCGATGCCGACCTTTCCGACCACCTTCCCGCCCTCGTCGGCCGAGTCGGGGACCAGGCGCAGCGTGGGTACCGCGCGACCTTC
>JAIENF010000363.1 GCA_019751575.1 Burkholderiales bacterium | reverse complement strand
AGATCGAGGACCTCGTCGCATGGTTGCAGACGCTCCGATGAAACAAGGCCGCCGCCGCATGCTGGCCCTGGCTGGCGGAAGTGCAATGCTGCCGTTGCTCGCGCCGGGCACCGTGCAGGCGCAGATGCCGACCGAGCCGCCGCCGCTGGGCAGCGGGTATGCACTGCTGGTGCCGAAGGCAACGCAGGGTGCGCCGGTTCGCATCGGCCGCGTGACGGTCGACACGCCGACGCTGGCCGACAATGGCCATTCGGTGCCGGTGCGCGTGGTCGTGCAGAGCGCGATGCGGCCCGACGACCATGTGCGCAGCATCACGCTGCTGTCCGACCGCAACCCGCGGCCGGTGATCGTGAAGGCATGGCTGGGCCCGCGTGCGGGCCGGGCCGAACTGTCCACCCGGGTCCGGTTGAACGGCACCCAGCGCCTCCTCGCGCTGGCCGAGATGTCCGACGGCAGCTGGTGGTCGGGCGAAGCCGACGTGGTGGTCACCGAGTCCGCCTGCCTGGACGCGTCCTGAGATGGTCGCGCGGGTGAGGGTTCCCGACACCGTGAAACGCGGTGAACCGTTCGACGTGCGGATCGCGATCCAGCACGTGATGGAAACCGGCTTCCGTTTCGACGACCTGGGCCGCACGATCGCCAGGAACGTGATCCACACCTTCGTCGCGCGTTATGACGGCGTCGAGGTCTACCGCGCGGAACTGGGTTCGGGCATCGCGGCCAATCCCTACCTGCAGTTCTGGATCACCGCGCAGGCCAGTGGCACGCTCGAACTGTCGTGGGTCGACGATGCCGGGGTCACGGGCAGCGAGCGCGTGCCGGTGACGGTGCGCGACTGACTTGCGGCGGCGACGGCCACCGACGCTGCATGCAGCGCTCCCGGCCGCCTGGCTGCGGGGCGCAGGGCTTGCCGCACTGCTGGCCGCACTGCTGGCCGCAGTGCTCGCATCGGCAGGCTGTACCGCCGGCGATCCGGAGGGCGGTCGCGCCGTCCCCTCGGCGCAGGCGCGCCCGCAACCCCTGCAGCAGGGAAGCGCGTTCGCGCCGCCTTCGCTGCGTGCGATGCAGGCCGACGAGTTCGAGAATCCCGGCATGCTGTGGGTGGCCCGCGGCGCGAAGCTGTGGCGGCAGGCCGAGGGCCCGGACGGGCGGTCGTGCGCGAGCTGCCATGGCGAGGCGCAGTCGATGCGCGGGGCAGCGACCCGCTATCCCCAGGTCGACCTCGGCAGCGGCCGCCTGCTCAACCTGGACGGCCGGATCATGCAATGCCGCAGCGAACGCCAGAAGGCCGAGCCGCTGGCCTGGGAGTCCGAGCCGTTGCTGGCGCTGGGGGCCTACGTGGCGTTCCAGTCGCAGGGCCTGCCGGTGCGCCCGACGATCGACGGCGCAGCCCGGCCCTTCTTCGAACGCGGACGCGATCGCTACCACCTGCGCGTCGGCCAGATGAACCTGTCATGCAGTCAGTGCCACGATGCGAACTGGGGCCGCCAGCTTGGCCCCGAGACGATCAGCCAGGGCCACGGGACGGGCTATCCGGTCTATCGCCTCGAGTGGCAGGCGGCCGGATCGCTGCAGCGGCGCCTGCGCAGCTGCATGTCCGGCGTGCGCGCCGAGATGTTCCCTTACGGCGCGCAGGCGCACCTGGAGCTTGAACTGTACCTGGCCTGGCGCGCCGAAGGCCTGGCACTCGAGGCTCCCGGCGTTCGGCGGTAGCCTCGGCGGCCTGCGCGCGCCCGGACGGATGGCGCCGGTCGTCGCGCATCGACAGGCGGGATTAAGCTACCCGCTGTTGCCTGGAGCCGAATCCAGGCCCCGGCTGCACCCCTGAAAATCCGGAGCCCCGACATGCAGATC
>JAIENF010000268.1 GCA_019751575.1 Burkholderiales bacterium | reverse complement strand
CAGCAGGACGATGACGATGTGGAACAGCAGCCAGCCCGTGCCGGCGATGACGTGGGCGACGGCCAGCATGATGCCGGTCGCGTTCATCGCCGCATAGCCGCCCATCAGCGCGATCAGGAAGAAAAGCAGTTCGCCCGCATACATGTTGCCGAACAGCCGCATGCCCAGCGAAACCATCTTGGCCAGGTATTCGATCAGGTTGAGCAGGAAGTTGAACGGCCACAACAGCGGATTGGAGCCGAACGGCGCGCAGAACAGCTCATGGACGAAGCCGCCGAAGCCCTTGATCTTCACCCCGTAATAGACCATCAGGAGCAGCACGCCGAGCGACATGCCGAGCGTGCCGTTCAGGTCTGCGGTGGGCAACGGCCGCAGGTAGACGTCCTTCGCGCCCAGCCCCGCACCGTAGTATCCGAGCAGCGAAGCGATCTTCGGGAACAGGTCGACCGGGATCAGGTCGATTGCATTCATGAACACGATCCACACGAACACGGTCAGCGCGAGCGGCGCGATGAATGCGCGGTTGCCGTGCACGATGGACTTGCTCTGTTCTTCGACCATCTCGACCAGGATCTCGATCGCCGCCTGGAACTTCGTCGGCACGCCGCTGGTCGCGCGCTTGGCCGCGGCACGCAGCATCCACAGGGTCAGGGCCAGGCAGGCCAGCGAGAACAACAGCGTGTCGATGTTGATGATCGAGAAATCGACGATCGACTTCTGCTTGTCGCTCTGCCAGTGCGCCAGGTGGTGCACGATGTATTCGGTCGCGTTGGGCGCGTAGTGATGATCGGCGGCTGACATGGATCGGGTCTGTCTTGGGGAATCGGGGACTTCGCGGGGTGTTTCGCGTGGGACTGCGCCTGGAACGATTGCTGCGCGGAGGCCAGCGGGTACTGCAACGGTGCAGAAAGTGGCGCTGGCCTCTGGTCAGGCTCAGCGGCGCAACAGCAGCGCCAGCCAGTTCGCCTTGACCGCGACGATCACCCCGAGCACCGCGCCCGGCCAGTAGATCGTGTCGACCGTCCGTGCCATCGCGACGAGGATCAGCACGGTTAACAGCATCTTTGCAAATTCGCCGATGAAGAACACGGCAGCCACCTGTTCGGGCCTGTACCGCAGCGCCACGGACAACCGCCACGCGAACAGTGCGCTCGGTACCCAGCATGCCGCACCGCCCGCCAGCGTAGACCAGGCTGCAGGGGCGCCCAGAAACATGCCGATGACGATGGCAGCCACCACTACCAGCGCTGCCTGCAGACCGATGATCGCCACGAAACCGGATGGAGCAGCCATCATCCCTGATACATCTGGTTGCCGGTCGACCGTGCGCCTGGAGGGTCTCGCTTACGCCGGTGCAACAAAGCCCTTGATTGTGACCCGCCGCCAGCGCCGTTGTCAACGTTCCCTGCGGCAGCGCACAAACCTGGCGCCTGCCGCTCCGAACGGCGGCGCGCGCATTGTGCCATACTCGTTCGTGCGTACAGTGCCATCTCAATGACGAACGCATGCTCAGGAGGTCCGCACATGCACCTGCCGCCATTGCGCGTCGGCCTGCTGGTGCCGGAAAACAACACGACCATGCAGTCCGAGCTTCCGGCCTGGTTGCCGGAAGCGTCGACCTGCCAGCGCGTCGGCATTTCTCGGTCGCCCGGCCTGCTGACGCTCGCGGATCTCGATCCTTATGTCGACCAGGCGATGCACCTGGCCGAGGCATTCGAGGGCTCGGCGGACGTGGCTGTCTACGGTTGCACGGCCGCGGGCATCCTGGCCGGGCCTGCGCGGGACGCCGCGATCGCGGAACGGCTCGAACGGATCTCGGCCATGCCGGCCGT
>JAIENF010000300.1 GCA_019751575.1 Burkholderiales bacterium | reverse complement strand
CGAGGCGATGAAGCAGAGGTCGAGCGCGCCGGGCACCGGAAGGTGCGCCCTCGGTTCGAACTCCGCGCCCTTCACGTGCAGGTTGATCTTCTGGTTGCCGAACCGGAAGGCGATGCGGCCCTCGGGCAACTGCTCGGAAACACCGAAGCGTTCGAGCTGCATGCCCAGCACGCGGGTGTAGAAATCGATCGCCCGCGCGGGATCGGTGGTGGTGAGCACGAGATGGTCGAGGTGGTCGATCAAGGCGCCTCCGAGGCCCGGGCACGCATTTCGGCGACCGAGGCAGGCACGGGATGCAGGTCCAGGCGGCGCCCCGCCTTGACCAGCTGGCCCGGCAGTCCATGGCCGACCAGGCCACCCAGGCGGCGGGCGCAGTCGATCAGCGCGGGCAGGTCGACGCCAGTGTCGAAGCCTTCCAGTGCCAGCATGTGGGCGAGGTCTTCGGTGCACACGTTTCCCGTCGCACCGGGCGCGTACGGGCATCCGCCCAGGCCGCCCAGCGATGCATCGAAGCGGTCCACGCCCGCATGCAGCGCAGCCAGCGCATTGGCGAGGCCCATGCCGCGGGTGTTGTGCACGTGGAGGGTGAGCATCGCGCGCGGGAAGCGCGCGCGGAACGCCGTGCAGAGCCCGGCCACCTGTGACGGATACGCCATGCCGGTGGTGTCGCACAACGTCACGCCGCGCGCACCGGCCCCGATGAAGGTCGCCGCAAGGTCGAGCACGACCGCCTCCGGCACGTCGCCTTCCATCGGGCAACCGAAACTGCACGACAACGAGACATTGGCCGGCACCCGCGCTTCGGCGGACAGGCGGATCACCTGCAGCAGTTGCGCCACCGACGCCTGACGCGCCATGCGCAGGTTGGCGAGGTTGTGCGTCTCGGAACAGGACATCACCAGGTTGAACTCGTCCGGCGGCGCCGCCAGCGCACGCTCGACGCCGCGCACGTTCGGCACCAGCACCGTGTACTCGACGCCGGGGACGCGCTCGATGCGGCGCATCACCTCGCCGGCATCCGCGAGCATGGGGATCGCCTTCGGCGAGGTGAAGGAGGTCACTTCGATCTTCGCCAGCCCGGTGCGCGACAGCGCGTCGACGAAGGCCACCTTGTCGTCGGTCGGCACGAACACCGGCTCCGCCTGAAGGCCATCGCGCATCGCGACGTCCTGCAGGAAGACCCGGCGGCCGGGCCTGCTGCCAGCGTGATCCATCATGCTGCCTCCCCGTCGGTGGCGATCACCTTCTTCGCGGCCAGCTCGGCGATCGCCGCTTCGCTGATGCCCATTTCGCGCAGCACCTCGGCGGTATGGCTGCCCAGCCCTGGCGCCAGCGTGGACAGCCGCCCGGGCGTGGCCGAAAGCTTCGGCACCACCCCGGGCACGTCGAGTTCGTAGCCCTCGGCAGTGGTGATGCGCCGGATCATGCCGCGCGCCCGGTAGTGGGGATCCTCGGCGATGTCCTTCGCGGTGTAGATCCGGCCGGCCGGCACCCGTGCACGGTTCAGGCCCTCGAGCACCGCCGACAGCGGACGCGACACCGTCCAGGCCCCGATCGCCGCGTCGAGTTCATCGGCACGCCTGGCACGCCCGTCGTTGGACGCGAGATCCGCGGCGTCGCGCAGGTCGGGCCGGCCGATCAGGTCCATCAGGCGGCGGTAGATGCTGTCCCCGTTGCCGCCGATCAGCACCGCGCCGTCGGCACAGCGATAGGCATTGCTCGGCGCGATGCCGGGAAGGGCGCTGCCTGCCGGCTCGCGCACTGCGCCGAAGGCGCTGTACTCGGGCAGGAGGCTCTCCATGCAGTTGAACACCGCCTCGTACAGTGCGAC
>JAIENF010000154.1 GCA_019751575.1 Burkholderiales bacterium | reverse complement strand
GGTCGGGTGCGACTTTCTGGAGATTGAGCAGGTGGACCTCCGCAAGGTCCCAGTTCTGGCTGCGGAACAGCTTCACTGCCTTCTGGAAGCGCATGGCCTGGTCGAGCACCGCCGGGTCGACCTCGCCCTTGCGACCGATCGGCTCGAAGATCGCGACCGGCTCATCCTTTCCCGCCACGCGCACCCGGTCGAGTTCCACGTAATGGAATCCGGGTGCGGCACGGCACACTGATTCGCCGACGATGATATCAGCGCCATATTCCTTTGTGATCCCTTCCAGCCTTGATGCGAGGTTCACTGCGTCACCCATCACGGTGTAGGCGAGACGTATTTCCGAGCCCATGTTGCCGACGCTCATCCTGCCGGTGTTTATCCCGACACCGATCCTTATCGGCGGCCAGCCGCGCTCCTTGAATCGCGGCTGCAGCGCGGCCAGGGTGGCCTGCATCTCGAGCGCGGCGGCGACCGCATTGGCTGCATGGTCAGGGTCGTCCACCGGGGCGCCCCAGAACGCCATGATCGCATCGCCCATGTATTTGTCGATCGTCCCGCGGTGGCGGTGGATGATCCGGGTCAGCGGCGTCAGGAACGTGTTCATCAGGCTGGCCAGCGCCTTCGGATCGAGCCCTTCCGAGATCGTGGTGAAGCCCCGGACGTCGGTGAACAGCACCGACAGTTCGCGGCTTTCCCCCGCCATCGAGAAGCGTCCCGGGTCCTTCGACATCTCGTCGACCAGTTCCGGGGGCACGTACTGTCCGAACAGTCCGGTGATCTGGCGCCTGCCGCGCGCCTCGGCGAAGAAACCCCACGCCATGTTGAAGGCGTAGATCAGCACGACCAGCAGCAGCACCGAGGCGACCGGCAGGACCAGGTTGCCGAGCTGCCAGGCGGCGAAGTCGATGCCCAGCACGAGCGCGATCGTCGCCGCGAACAGCCCGGTCGCGCGCGCGGGCGACAGCCAGGGCAACCAGAGGACCAGCAGCAGGCCGATGCCCAGCAACTGCAGGAACTCCGCACCCAGCACGTACGGCGGCCGCTGCCGGATGCTGCCGTCGAGCATGCCAGCGATCAGGTTGGCATGGATCTCGACACCGGGAAAGTCCGGTGCAACGGGCGTGGAGCGCAGGTCGAACAACCCGGGCGCGCTGGTGCCGACCAGCGCGACGCGCCCCGCGAGCACCTGCGGGTCGACCCGGCCGGCCAGGACGTCGGTCGCTGACACATGGGTGAAGCTGCCGCGCGGGCCGCGGTACGGGACGTAGCTGGCCCCCTGTTCGTCCACCGGCACGCGCAACGGTCCGACCTGCAGCCATTCGAGGCCCGGATAGCCGCGCACTCGAGCCGGGTAGCCCGGCTCGATCCCTGGCGAGCCGAGCAGCAGCCGGACCACGGCCAGCGATAGCGACTCGTAGTACGCGCCGTTGAATTCGGCCAGCATCGGCACCCGACGCGCCACGCCATCGGCATCGGTCAGCAGGTTGAAATGACCGCCCGAGGCCGCCGCCGCCTGCAGCGCCGGCAGGTTGGCGCCGTGGCCGGACCACCGGGTGAACCGGATGTCGCGGCCGCTGAAGGTGCCCGCGGCAAGCACTGGCCGGGGCAGCGCGCCGACCGCCAGGTTCGCCGCGCCGTCCATGCCGTCCGCCGCCGAAAAGTGGTAGCCGAGCACCACCGGACGGTCGCGCAGCCGGGACGCCAGCAGCAGGTCGAACGCCAGCCGCGGCCGCAGATCGCGCAGCACCGCCTCGAAGGCGGCGTTGCCACCCAGTTCGCCGGCAGCCAGTGCCTCGAGCTGCGCGAGGCCGGAACTGTCGTCGGGTTCGGCGAAGA
>JAIENF010000156.1 GCA_019751575.1 Burkholderiales bacterium | reverse complement strand
GCGATGGTCGGCAGCGGGGGATACAGGCGCAGGGCTTCGCGCAGGATGTTCGCGTCGTCATCGTCCGCATCGCGCCGCTGCCAGTCGGGCTCTTCGCCGAGCGCCATCATCACCGTGGCCAGCGCGCTGGTGGTGGTGTCGTGCGCCGCCATCAGCATGAACAGCATGTGGTCGATGACCTCCGCATCGGTGTACGGACGCCCGTCGTCGTCGCGCTCCCGGCAGAGCAGGGAGAACAGGTCGTCGCCGTCGCCGTCGCGGCGCGCGGCGATCCTCTCCGAGAGGAAGCGAACCAGCCGCGTGCGCGCCTGCAGGCCCCGCCGGTAGGCGCCGCCTGGCAGGGGGTAGCGCACCAGTGCTGCCGAAGCCTGCACCAGGTCGATGAAGTCGTGCGCGACGGTGTCGATCTCCTGCTGCAGGCGGATGCCCAGGAACAGGCGTGCCGCGATGTCCAGGGTCAGCCGCTTCACGCAGCCGTGGAACTCGACATGGCCGCGTTGCAGCCAGTCGTCGATCGCCGCGTCGATGATCGGCTGCATCTGCAGGCGATGCTGGTCGAGCCGGTCCCGGCGGAACGCGGGCAGCATCAGGCGGCGATGGCGCCGATGGTCCGCGCCGTCGCGCAGGATGAGGCCGCCGGGAAACAGCTCGCCGAGCAATGGCGTCCACCCGCCGGAGGCCGAGAAGGCGTCGTCCCGGTCGAAGAGGGTGCGTTCGTTGGCCTCGGCCCCCAGCGCCAGAACCTGTGGCCGTCCGAACACGAAGATGCGCGTGACCGGGCCGCGCCGCGCATGCACGCCGCGCAGGAAGCCGAGCGTATCGCGCAGGAAGCGCAGGTCGGCCATGATCGGCGGATGGCCGCAGTGGGGCAGGTGCCCGAGGGCAGGGGTCATCGTGCGGATCGGCTGCGGCGCGGTCGGCTCAGCGGTGCGAGGGCAGCATCCGCCCGTCCACCGCGAGTCCGTCTTCGGCATCGATCGCCGGGCCGTTCGGCTCGCCCCCGTGCTCGGCGACGAGCGTGAAGCTGCCGCCCTGGTCGACGCCGGATACGCTGGCGGTGATGCGCGGCGGCGGGGCGAACAGGGTGCTCATCGATGGCTGCCTCGTGGCGGTCGGGTCAGAAGTGCGGCACCACGTCCAGTTCGCCGCGGCGGTCGCCAGACTTCCTGCGCCGGGCGCCGGTCGCCGGCTGCGGGTCGCTGCCCAGCAGGTCCGCCTTCACCTGTCGGATGTCTTCGAGGTGCACGCGCAGCAGTCGCGCGGCCTGGTCGCAGCGGCCTGCTTCGATCAGGTCGAGCAGCTTCAGGTGTTCGCGTGCCGCTGCTGCGAAAGCCCGCGTGTCGTCGAAGGGGCGGTAGACGATCAGCCGGCGCAGCCGGTTCGCGCGCTGGCTGGCCTCGATGAAGAACGGATTGCCGCAGCAGCCGACGATGGTTGCATGGAAGCGGGTGCCGATGTCGAACCATTCGTTGCTGGTGAGCCGGGGCGGGCGGGGCCTGGTCAGTTCCATCTGCTCGGCGCGTACCTTGGCGAAGGCGGCGGCATCCACCCGGTAGCCGGGCTCGAGCAATGCGGCCGGTTCGATCGCCAGCCGGAAGCGGTAGCTCGCGGCATGCGCCTCGGCCGAGTCGAGTACCGGCAGGAAGCGCCAGCCGTAGCCGGGCCGGCGCTCGATCCAGCGCTCTTGCGCCATGCGGGTGAGGTTCTGGCGCAGCACGGCACCGGTGACCCGGTAGCGGTCGGCGAGCAGGCGCTCGGTGACGAACTCAGGCAACCGGCCGGCCAGGCGGTCGGCAGCGATCTGG
>JAIENF010000118.1 GCA_019751575.1 Burkholderiales bacterium | reverse complement strand
GTATGCGGAGGAACTGAGGCGCAAGGCACCTGCCTGCAGCCAGCTGATCGACGCACTGGCCGCGCGCGAGCTGCCGCCCGCCCTCACCGGACAGCGGCGCAGCCTGCGCTTCGACGCCGGCGAAGCAACCCGCCGCCGCATCGAGGCCAGCGCCGCCAGCTGGCAGGCCGTGCGCAACCAGATAGAGCCGGCGCTGCGCCCGGGCAGTTCCGATGCCGACGTGCGCGCCGCCGCCGTCACGCTGGAGGCACTGGGCCCGCTGGTGATCGAGTCATCGGCCGACCTCGCGCGCACCTTGCGCGACGCCATGCAGGATCGCTGGCGCGTGCATGTCGCCGCCCAGTGGTCGCTGGCTGCGGCGACGGCCCTGGCCTCGGTGATGCTGGTGCTGTTGGCCTGGCCACGCCGGCGCTCGATCGACTGACCCTCCGCCCGCCCGCGACGCCGGTCGCCGGCTGAACGCTCGAAAGGGGCTCGCTGCCGGCCTCGCGCCGGAGGACAATCCGGTGGCCAGCCGGCAGCCGCCGGCTGGCAGCCTCCTGCAGACCGGCGCCATCCGCCGCGCCCCCGCCCTTGCCGATCTTCCGCTACTTCGAAAGCCGCGTGCAGCAGACCGCGCCGCCGCCTGGCGCGCCGCCCGCAGGCCTGATCGCGTTCTACTGGCATTTCATCCGCCAGACCCGCGGCCTGTACGCCGCCATGCTGTGCACGGGGCTCGCGGTCGCACTGATCGACACCGTGATCCCGCTGTTCATCGGCCGCCTGGTGGGGCTGATGGAGAACCCGGACCGTGCGGCCGCCTTCGCCGAATCCGGTCCGATGCTCGCCGGCATGGCGCTGCTGATCCTGGTCGGCCGCCCGCTCGCGCTGCTCGCCGACAGCCTGGTGCGCAACAACGCCGTGCTGCCCGGCGTCACCAGCATGATCCGCTGGCAGAGCCACTGGCATGTCGCACGCCAGGGCTGGTCGTTCTTCCAGAACGACTTCGCCGGGCGCATCGCCAACCGCGTGATGCAGACCAGCAACGCGCTGCGCGAATGCGTGGTCAGCAGCATCCGCGCGATCTGGTACATCGCGATCTACGGCCTCACCGCGCTGCTGCTGATGGCGGCGGTGGACTGGCGGCTGGCGGTGCCCACTGCGCTCTGGTTCGTCGGCTACGTCTACTTCCTGCGCCGCTTCGTGCCGCCGATGCGCGACCTCGCCAAGTCAAGCTCGGAGGTCCGCTCGCTGGTCATGGGCCGGGTGGTCGACAGCTACACCAACATCCTGACCGTCAAGCTGTTCGCCCGCGCCCGCGACGAGGACGCGTTCGTGCGCGAGGTGATCGACCAGCACACCGCCGCGATGGCCGCGCACATGCGCCTGATCACCCGATTCATGTTCACGCTGGCGGTGATGAATGCGCTGCTGCTCACCTCGACCGCAGCCATCGGCATCCACCTGTGGAGCCAGGGCGTGATCGGCGCCGGCCTGGTCGCCACCGCGCTGCCGCTCGCCTGGCAGATCGCCAACGTCGCCGGCTGGGTCAGCTGGGAGGTCACCGGCATCTTCGAGAACATCGGCGTGGTGCAGGAAGGGATGGAGACCATCGCGGTGCCACTGACCCTGACCGATCGCCCCGGCGCGACCGGGCTGTCGGTGAAACCGGCGCCCCACGGTGGCGCCATCCGTTTCGAACGCCTGACCTTCACCTATTCCCGCGAGGACGGACGAAAGGTGCTCGACGACCTGACGCTGGACATCCGCCCGGGCGAGCGGGTCGGCCTGGTCGGACGCTCGGGTGCCGGGAAGTCGAC
>JAIENF010000748.1 GCA_019751575.1 Burkholderiales bacterium | reverse complement strand
CCGTAGACCTCTTCCGCGCTCACCGGGATCGGCGCGGCGGTCGACCATTTCTGCGCGATCGCGGTCGGGGCGGCGAGCAAGCCGAGCGCCAGCGTGAAGGCGAGGGCCGCGGTCAGCGGCAGCATCGACAGGCTCCGGACTGCGCGGATCATTCGATGGACGATCGTCTGCATGTTCACTCCTCCAGGGGTATCGGTCCGGGTCTGGCCGGCGATGGCTCGAGGTGTCACCCCGGGCGCGGCGCCTGCGTGTTGCCCGCTTCGTTGCCATTCTGAACGCGTCCCGGCCGGCTGACCAGCTATCCTTCGAGGCTGTCCCGCCACCGCCGACACCAAAGATGATCGTCTACCTGCACGGCTTCAACAGTTCCCCCCAGTCGCTGAAGGCGCGCCTGGTCGAGGCACGCATGGCCGACCTGGACCTGCTCGACCACCTGGCCTGCCCCGGGCTCCCGCATTCGCCGAAGGAGGCGATCGCCTCGATCGACGTGCTACTGCCCGCAGACGCCTCGAAGGTGACCTTCGTCGGCAGCTCGCTGGGCGGCTTCTATGCCACGCACCTGGCCGAGAAGCATGGCGCGAAGGCGGTGCTGGTCAATCCGGCGGTGCAGCCGCATGTGCTGCTGGCGCCGTTCGTCGGCGAGCAGGCGAACCTGCATTCCGGCGAGCGCTGGACGCTGACCCCGGCGCATATCGACGAGCTCGCGGCGCTTGAAGTCGAGCCGATCACCCGTCCCGATCGCTACCTGCTGCTGGTCGAGACCGGCGACGAGGTGCTCGACTGGCGGCAGGCCGTGGCGAAGTATGCCGGCGCGCGGCAGGTGATCGTCGAGGGTGGCGACCATGGCTTCTCCAGCTTCACCGACCAAATCGATGACGTGCTGCGCTTCGCCGGCATGCTGGAAGCGCCCGACCCCATGGCGCGGGCCCGGCGTCCAAGGTCACGCGCCGGCTGAGCCGGGCCACCGCTCCGGTATACTGCGCGCCCGGCGCACGGAGGCAACCAGCTTCCGTCGGGCAGCCTGCCTGCCCGCTGCCTCACTGCTCCACTGCCTCACTGATCGCGGCCCCGATGAACGTTTTTTACGAGGAAGAAGGTGAGCTGCGGGCGGGCAGCGTGCTCGCCGACAACACCACCTCGCTGCAGGTCGAGGCGCCGCACGGCAAGCGATCGAAGGTGAAGTCGTCGAACGTGCTGTTCCGCTTCGAGGCACCGGCACCGAAGTCGCTGCTCGACGACGCGAAGGTGCTCGCCGAGACGCTCGACCCGGGTTTCCTCTGGGAAGTGATCACCGCCGAAGAATTCGGTTTCGACGACGCGGCCAGCGAGTACTTCGGCGCTGCCGCCGGCAAGACCGCGGCACCGGTCGAGCGCGCGGCGATGCTGCTGCGCCTGCATGCGAACCCGATGTATTTCTACAAGCGCGGCAAGGGCCTCTACAAGCGCGCGCCCGCCGAGTCGCTGAAGGCGGCGCTGGCCGGGGTCGAGCGGCGCAAGCGCGAGGCGGAGCAGCAGTCAGAGTGGACTGCATCGCTGGTGCGGGGCGAACTGCCCGAGGCGATGAAGCCGCTGGTGGCATCGCTGCTCTACGCACCCGAGAAGCAGACCCTCGCCTGGAAGGCGGTCGAGGCTGCCTGTGCCGAGGCCGGCTCCAGCGTGCCGCACCTGATGCAGCACTGTGGGGCGATCGCCTCGGCGCACGACTTCCACTACGGCAGGTTCCTGTTCGAGCACTTCCGCGCCGGCACCGGCTTCGCGCTCGACGCCGCAGGCCCCGACATGCTCGACGCCGT
>JAIENF010000339.1 GCA_019751575.1 Burkholderiales bacterium | reverse complement strand
CGAGGTCCAGGCCCACCGGCAGCGTGCGCCGCACCGTGCGCTTCTCGATGTTGGAGGGTGTCGGGTCGAAGGTCTCGCCGGCGGCCAGTGCGGCGTCGCCCTTGAAGTCGCGCAGCAGCTCGGCGACGTCCGGTGCCGGCGGGATCTCCGCGCGGTCGGGCTTCGCATCGGGGATGAACATCCCGAGCGTGCGGTTCGACGGCTTGAAGTACGCGGCCGCGACACGGTTCACGTCGGCGGCGGACACCTTGCGCAGGCGGTCGCGGTGCAGGAAGAGCAGGCGCCAGTCGCCAGTGGCGATGGAATCGCTCAATGCGCGGCCCAGTGCCGGCGGGTTGGCCATGATCTCGTCGTACTGGCGCAGCAGCGCGGTGCGCGCGCGCTCCACCTCGCCCTCGGTCACCGGCGTCTTCGCCAGGCCTTCTAGGGTGGCGACGAGCGTGTCCCGCGCGGCGTCGATCGACTGGTCGAGCGTGAGCTGTGCACCGTACATCGCGATGCCGGGTTCGCGCAGCGCCTGGTCGAAGCCGAACACCGAGACCGCACGCTTCTTCTCGACCAGCGCGCGGAACAGCCGGCCCGCAGGCGGCGTGCGCAGCACCTCGGTCAGGATGTCGATGGCGGCCGTGTCCGGGTGCGGGCCTGCGGGCGTGTGGTACGCGACGATCACCGCCTGCACGTCGCCGGTACGGCGCAGCATCACCTGTCGTTCACCGTCCTGCACCGGTTCGATGGTGTAGGTGCGCGGCAGCACGCGCTTCGGTGCCGGGATCGCGCCGAAGTGCTTCGCGATCAGCTCCAGCGCGAGCGTCTCGTCGAAGCGGCCGGCGAGCAGCAGCGAGGCGTTGTCCGGCTGGTAGTACATCCGGTAGAAGGCCTCGAGGCGTTCGATCGGCACGTTCTCGAGGTCGGATCGCGCACCGATGGTGCTGTTGCCGTAGTTGTGCCACAGGTAGGCGGTCGAGGCGACCCGCTGCATCAGCACGCGTACCGGATTGTTCTCGCCCTGCTCGAACTCGTTGCGCACCACCGACATCTCGGGGTCGAGTTCAGCGCGCGTGATCTGGGCGTTGACCATGCGGTCGGCTTCCATCGCGATCACCCAGCGCAGGTTGTCCTCGCTGGCCGAAAAGGTGCCGAAATAGTTCGTGCGGTCGAACCAGGTGGTGCCGTTCGACCAGGCACCGCGCTCGGCCAGCGCCTTCGAGATGTTCGGGATGTTCGCCGTGCGACGGAACATCAGGTGTTCCAGCAGGTGTGCCATGCCGCGCTCGCCGTAGTTCTCGTGGCGCGAGCCGACCAGGTAGGTGATGTTGGCCATGAAGTTGGCGCTCGACTCGTCCGGGAACAGCAGGACCTGCAGCCCGTTGGCGAGCCGATACTCGGTGATGCCTTCGACGCTCGGGCCGCGCGTGACACCGGGCGGCAGCTTCGGCGGGGCCGACTGTGCGGCGGCCGGGGCGGTGGCGATCGAACCGGCTGCGGCCAGCAACGCGGTCGTGCCGGCGACCACGCCGGCGGGCGGCACGAACAGCGACGTTGCCACGATCGCCAGTGCGGCCAGCGCCTGTCGGACGGCATGTAAGGCGCGCCTGACGCCAGGCGGCTGGGGGGGGAGAGGCAGGGTCGGCATGGAGGCCTTGGCTGGGGTTTGCGACAGGGGCGCGGACGCTTGCGGTGGCAGATCATAGAGCAGCCGGGTGCCAGTCGCGTGATACAGTCGGCCCGTCCGGATGCATCCTTCCCGACCCCGCCAAAGATTAGGAAAAACCCGATGGCCAGCGTTGCCTTCC
>JAIENF010000180.1 GCA_019751575.1 Burkholderiales bacterium | reverse complement strand
GACGCTGCCGACGACCCGGCTGTCCTTCGGCGGCGACAAGCTCGAACTGCGGCAGGGTGACCAACGCCGATACGCGGCGCTGGTCGACATCAAGGAATACGCCGACGCCGTCGAGCCCGGCATCCTCAACGCCCTGCTCTACGAGACAAGCGAGTTCATCGAGACGCAGAGCTTCTCGATCCTGCCGCGCCGTGAGGCGATGCGCGCGCTCGAACTGCAGCGCGACCAGCTGATCGCCAGCGACGACGTGGTCGCCAGCCAGGTCGCCGAGATGGACATGGCGCTGAACGAACTCGGTGACGGCCAGTTCTGCATGGGCGAGTACCACTACAGCCTGGTGGTGTTCGGTGAGGATGTCGCCGATGCCGGCCGCCGCGCGGCGCAGGCCATCGGCGCCGTTGGCGAAGCGTCCAGCCTGCAGATGTCACCGGTGGACCTGGTGGCCGATGCCGCCTGGTTCGCCCAGCTGCCGGGTAACTGGCAGTGGCGGCCCCGGGATGCGAAGCTGTCGTCGCGCGCCTTCGCGGCACTGTCGAGCGGTCACAACTTCGCCCGCGGCAAGCGCGACGGCAATCCGTGGGGCGAGGCGCTGGCCCTGCTGCGCACGCCATCGGGACAACCCTTCTACCTGAACCTTCACAGCAGTCCGGAAGGCGAGGACTCCGCCGACAAGAAGCTGCCGGGCAACACGCTGATCATCGGCTCGACCGGTGTCGGAAAGACAACGCTGGAGATGTTCCTGCTGACGCTCACGCGCAAGTGGGACCCAGCGCCGCGCCTGGTGCTCTTCGACCTGGACCGTGGCTGCGAGATTGCGATCCGCGCGCTGGGTGGGCGCTACTTCACTCTCGAAGCCGGCAAGCCCACCGGCTGCAACCCGCTGCAGCGCGAACCTACACCGGCGCGCATCCAGTTCTGGGAGCAGCTGATCCGCACCTGCATCGCCACGCCGGCCATGCCGCTGTTGCCTGCCGACGATCGGGCTATCGCCGATGCGGTGAAGGCCGTCGCGATGATGCCGGCAGCGCTGCGTCGCTTTTCGACCGTGCGGCAGAACCTGCCGAAAGCGGGCGAGAACAGCCTCTTCGAGCGGCTCGGCCGTTGGTGCCAGGGTGGCGCGCTCGGCTGGGTCTTCGATCTGGCCGACGATCAGCTGCTCGACCTCAACGCGGCATCGGTCATCGGCTTCGACACCACCGAGTTCCTCGACCTGCCCGAAGTGCGCACACCTGTGATGATGTACCTGCTGCAGGTGATGGAAGAACTCGTCAACGGCGAGCGCCTGATCTACGTGATCTCGGAGTTCTGGAAGGCACTGGACCACGAGATCTTCAGCGACTTCGCCAAGCAGAAGCAGAAGACGATCCGCAAGCAGAACGGCCTGGGCATCTTCGATACCCAGAGCCCGTCCGACGTGCTGCGCCACCCGATCGGCCGCACGATGGTCGAGCAGAGCGTGACCAAGATCTTCCTCGCCAATCCGGAGGCGGTGCGCGAGGAATACGTCGAGGGGTTCGGGCTCAGCGAAGCCGAGTACGAGATCGTCAGAAGTCTCGGCGCGCAGGGCGGCCGGCGCTTCCTCGTCAAGCAGGGGCACGCCAGCGCGATCTGCGAACTGGACCTCGCCGGACTCGAGGACTTCATCACCGTGCTCTCGGCCACCACCGACAACGTCGCGCTGCTCGACAGCATCCGCGAACGACATGGTGACGATCCGTTTCAATGGCTTCCCGTTCTCCTTCGCGAGGTTCAGGATCGCAAGACCCGAACCTCAAGGAGAGCCGCATGAAG
>JAIENF010000151.1 GCA_019751575.1 Burkholderiales bacterium | reverse complement strand
TCAAGGTCGCGCTGTCCGGCTTCGAGACGCTGACGGTGATCGCGGCGAGGCTGGTGCTCGGATCCCTCGTGCTGCTCGGGATCGCGGCGGCCGCCGGCAGCCGACTGCCGCGCACGCGGGTCGAATGGGGCTGGATGCTCTGGCTGGCGCTGCTCGGAAACTGCCTGCCGTTCTACTTCATCACCTGGGGCACCCAGCATATCGACAGCAGCCTGGCCGGCATCCTGGTCGCGGTGATGCCGCTGGGCGTGCTGGTGCTGGCGCACTTCGCCCTTCCGGGCGAACGCGTCACGCGCGCCAAGGCGGCCGGTTTCGTGCTCGGCTTCGCCGGCGTGGTCGTCCTGATCGGCCCGGACGCACTCGACCTCGGCAGCACCTCGCTGCTGCAGGTGCTCGGCCAGCTGTCGGTGCTGGGCGGCGCGCTGCTCTATGCCGCCAACGCGGTGTCGGCGCGGCGGATGCCGCGGATGGACTCGATCACGGTCGCGCTGGCGACGCTGCTGATCGCGACCGTACTGATGGTCGCCTGCGCCTTCTGGTTCGAGGACCCGTTCTCGGCGACGCCGCCGCCGGAAGCGGTCTGGTCGGTGATCTGGATGGGCATCTTCCCGACAGCGGTGGCGACCATCGTCTACTTCCAGCTGATCCGGATGGCGGGCGCCACCTTCATGGCCCTCACCAACTACCTGACGCCCGGCATCTCGGTGCTGCTCGGCATGGTGCTGCTGGGCGAGCGGCCCGGCTTGAATGCATTTGCCGGGATGGCGCTGATCCTGCTCGGGGTCGCCATCGCCCAGTCGGCATGGAAACGTCCCCAGGCATTGAAAGCCCCCGGTTCGCCCCCAGATTCAACTTGAGCGGGGGATTGCCGATAAAGCATCAGGCGGGGAAGGCCTTCCTGCCGGCTGCAATGCCCGATGGCTGTCCCGGATGCTCCTGGCAAAGGTGACGACGATGAACCTGGTCTACAACAGCGAAACGTTCTATGTCCTCGAGTATCCGGCCCAGCACGGGTACGAACTGGTGAACAAGCACACCGCCCGCGGGGCCTTCATCCAGGGCGAGGTCGCGCTGCACTTCCGCAACTCGATCACGGACGCAGCCCGTCAGGACGACTCGGTCGAGCATATCGACGAGTTCCTGGAAGGTTTCCAGCCGCTGATGACGCTGCCGGTCGTGATGCACTGACCCCGGGGTGCCGCAGGCTCAGTGCCAGTCCTGCATCGCCTGCATCACGCGCTGGCGCTTCTCTTCCACGTCCTTCGCGAACCCGGGGTTCTGCTGCTCGACGAAGTGGATCGCGAGGCTCACCTTCAGCACCGCCACGGCCAGGCAAGCGCCGAGGTCTTCGAGGTCGGGGCTCGCCTTCGCCAGCGCGAGTGCCTCGGTGGTCTCGTCCATCAACTGGTTGAAGGCGGATTCGTGTTCGCCGGTCAGTACGGGCGGCATGTTCAGCACCTGGAGAATGTCGAGCGCCGGATGATACCGCAGCGTCCCGGGCGCCACTTCAGAACCGGATGCGCTCGATGCGCAGCCCGGGCGTCTTCAGCATCCGGGTGAGGATGCGCAGGGGCTGCGGGTCAGGCGCAAGGCTGCCCTCGGCGAACGCACGCGCCCGTGCGTCGAGGTCGGCCAGTGCGTCCGCGTCTTCGACGCTGCCGAGGTAATGCGGGCCTTCGAACACGTGCAGCTCGCTGCGCCCGTCGGCATCCGTCTCCCGGAAAGCGGTGCGTCCCGGCGCGCCTGCCGGCACCGGCCGCGGCAGGCGCGCGAGCGCGGTCAAGGTCCGC
>JAIENF010000489.1 GCA_019751575.1 Burkholderiales bacterium | reverse complement strand
CGTCGCCTCGACAGCGGTGGCACCGGCGGCCTCGCCGGCGCCGGCACGTGTCGACGTACCCGAGGCGTCCCCTCAGCCGGCGCCGGTGGAACCCGCGCCGCCCAGGGCCGTCAAGCCCGCACCATCGGCCGCCGCCGGGGGCGCAGGCAACCGGGTGCGGCCGAAGGAAGACCCGGACGCGCTGCAAAGGATCGAGTCCGCGATCGAGCGGGCCTCGGCCGAGGGTGCGAAAGAGACCGCGCGCAAGCGCGTCCCTGAACGGCCGAACTGACCGCGCTGCGTCCTCTGGGCGCAGCGCGGCGGATCAGGTTCGTGCAGCAGACTTCGCGGCTTCCTGGGCAAGGTAGAGCCAGGTATCGACGACGGTGTCCGGGTTCAGCGACAGGCTGCCGATGCCCTCCTCCATCAGCCAGCGCGCGAGGTCCGGGTGGTCGGACGGCCCCTGCCCGCAGATGCCGACATACTTGCCCTGCTTGCGGCACGCCTTGATCGCCATCGAGAGCATCTTCTTGACCGCCGGGTCGCGTTCATCGAAGGACTCCGAGATCGCGCCGCCGGAATCGCGGTCGATCGCCAGCGTGAGCTGGGTCATGTCGTTCGAACCGATCGAGAAGCCGTCGAAGTACTCCAGGAACTCGTCGGCCAGCAGCGCGTTGGACGGCACCTCGCACATCATGATCAGGCGCAGGCCGTCCTTGCCACGCTCGAGCCCGTTCTCGGCCAGCAGCGCGATCACCTTCCGGCACTCGTCGAGCGTGCGGATGAACGGGATCATGATCTCGACGTTGGTCAGCCCCATCTCGTTGCGCACCTTGCGCATCGCACGGCACTCGAGCTCGAAGCAGTCGCGGAAGTTCGGCGCGACATAGCGCGAGGCGCCACGGAAGCCGAGCATCGGGTTCTCTTCGTGGGGCTCGTAGCTGGGTCCGCCGATCAGCCCGGAGTATTCGTTCGACTTGAAATCGGACAGGCGGACGATCACCGGCTTCGGGAAGAACGCCGCGCCAAGGGTGCCGACGCCTTCGGCCATCTTCTCGACGTAGAAGTCGCGCGGGCTTTCATAGCCGGCCGAGCGCTCCTCGACCGCACGCTTGAGGTCAGCCGGAAGGTTGGGGTAGTCGAGGCAGGCCTTCGGATGGATGCCGATCATCCGGGCGACGATGAACTCGAGGCGTGCGAGGCCGACGCCCGCATTGGGCAGGCGCTGGAATTCGAACGCCAGTTCCGGGTTGCCGACGTTCATGCTGATCTTCACCGGCGGCTCGGGCATGCGGTCGAGCGGCACGTCGCTGATCGAGGTCTCGAGGATGCCGCGATACACGTTGCCGGTGTCGCCCTCGGTGCACGAGACGGTCACCAGTTCGCCGTTGTGCAGGACCTTCGTGGCATCACCGCAACCGACCACGGCCGGGATGCCCAGTTCGCGCGCGATGATCGCCGCATGGCAGGTACGCCCGCCGCGGTTGGTGACGATCGCCGAGGCGCGCTTCATGACCGGCTCCCAGTCGGGATCGGTCATGTCGGTCACCAGCACGTCGCCCGGCTGCACCTTGTCCATCTCTTTCGCCGATGCGATCAGGCGCACCGGGCCGCTGCCGACCTTCTGGCCGATCGCGCGCCCCGACGTGAGCAGTTCGGACTTCTGCTTCAGCCGGTAGCGGCGAAGGGTGTCCACCTCCGCGTTCGCCTTCACCGTCTCGGGGCGGGCCTGGAGGATGTAGAGCTTGCCATCCTCGCCATCGCGCGCCCACTCGATGTCCATCGGGCGGCCGTAGTGCGCCTC
>JAIENF010000383.1 GCA_019751575.1 Burkholderiales bacterium | reverse complement strand
CGCTGGCTTCGCGGGCGGCCGACTGCGCGGCACCGGCAGCCCCCGGCGCCAACTGGGCAGGATGCGATCGCTCCGACGCGTCGCTGGCCGGCGCGCCGCTGCGCTCGGCACGCATGGCCGGCGCACGCATGGCCGGCGCGGACCTGCGCCAGGCCGACCTGACCTATGCAGACCTGGCCGGCGCCAGCCTGGCCGGCGCCCGGCTTGACGAGGCGCGGCTGTTCGGCGCCAGCCTCACCGGGGCCGATCTTGCCTCGGCTTCGCTGGAGGGTGCCGACCTCGGGTTCGCAGACCTTCGCAACGCGCGGATCGAGGGGGTCCGTCTCGACCGGGCCCGGCTGGGCAACGCGATCTGGGCCGACGGTCGACGCTGCGCACCGACGTCGATCGGCCGTTGTGACTGAACTTCGCGACTGAACTTCGCGACCGGGCCTGGCGAGTCGACGCCGCGAACGATCGCTGCGACCCGGGAGGATGGGGTTACTGGGGGCGCGGTGCCGAGCCGCCGGTCCCCAGCAGGGCCGAGACGCGCTGGAAAACCTTGCGCAGCCCGCGCCACAGGCGCGGCAGCAGCCAGAGCGTGACGATCACGAAGACCAGCAGCAGGCCGAGGAATGCCGCCGGATGGAACAGCGCCGCCCACAGCCCGCCGATCACCAGTGCATCTTCGGTCGTGGAGGCGGCCACGTTGCTGAACGGCTCGGGAGAGGTGTTTATCAGCGCACGGCTGGCGGCCTTGGTCAGGTGTGCTCCGGAGGCGAGGGTGCCGCCCAGCAGGGCGGCCGCCAGCGTGACCGCCGGGTCATGCTGCCCGAGCGCCCCGGCTGCGAGCAGCGCCCCGGCCGGGATGCGGATGAAGGTGTGCACGGCATCCCAGAGCGAATCGAGGCCGGGGACCTTGTCGGCGGCGAACTCGAGCACGAACAGCAGCCCGCTCACGGCGATCACCAGTGGATGGGTGAGCACCTGCAGGTCGACCGGCAGGTCGACGTAGCCGAATCGCCCCAGCGCACCGACGAAGAAGAGCACGGCGTACAGCCGGATGCCGCTCGCCCAGGCCAGGCCGGAGGCAAGCGCAAGCGTTTCGATCAGGTCGGGCGATACCATGGTTGGCGCCGTTCAGAACACGTGCCGGGTCAGGTTAGCATCATGGAGGATGGTCGAGGCGAGTTCCTCGATCGATTTCGCCGTCGCGTCGAGGAACCGGATGCCCGCCTCGCGCATCAGGGCTTCCGCTTCGCGGATCTCGTACGCGCAATTGTCCAGGGACGCGTAATGGCTCTCGGGCTTGCGTTCAGTACGGATGCGGTGCAGTCGCTGCGGCGAGATGGTCAACCCGTAGAGGCGGTTGCGGAAGCCGTGCAGGCTCTGCGGCAGCCCACCGCCGCGGTTGAAATCCTCGGGGATCAGCGGGTAGTTCGCCGCGCGCACCCCGTATTGCAGCGCGAGGTACAGGCAGGTCGGGGTCTTGCCCGAACGCGATACCCCGACCAGGATGATGTCGGCGTCCTTGAAATCGCGGGTCGAGCTGCCGTCGTCGTGCATCAGCGAATAGTTCACCGCCTCGATGCGACGGGTGTAGCTGACCACGTCCTCGACGCTGTGCGTGCCGCCGACCCGGTGGCTCGACTTGGTGCCGAGCTCGGCCTCCAGCGGGGCGATGAATGTCTCGAAGCAGTTGATCACCATCGCATCGGTGGACGCCCGCAGCGCACCGGCCAGTTCATCGCGGACCAGCGTGCTGAAGACGATCGGCCGCGCGCCGTCGCGCTGGCCCGC
>JAIENF010000419.1 GCA_019751575.1 Burkholderiales bacterium | reverse complement strand
GAGCGGGCCGCGGGGGATGTCGGGCAGGCCCCAGGCGTTGCAGCCGAGGCGCGCGCTGAACATGCCGTTGGTGTTCGGGCCGATCAGGCGCACGCCGTGGAGCCGCGCGAGCGCGACCACCTCGTCCTCGAGGATGCGTCCCTGCTCGCCGATTTCGCTGAACCCGGCGGCGAGGAGGATCGCCCCCTTGACCTTGCGCCGCCCGCATTCCTCGATCACGGCCTTGACCGTGTGCGCCGCGGTGCAGACCACCGCCAGGTCGAGTTCTCCCGGTGCATCGGTGATCGACGGATGGCAGGGGAAGCCGAGGATCTCCTTCTCGCGCGGGTTGATCGGGATGATCGTGCCGGCGTAGTGGTCCGACACGAGCGACTGGATCGCCCGGTTGCCGCGCTTGACCGGATCCTTCGAGGCACCGACGATCAGGATCGAGCGCGGGTTCAGGATGCGGTCGAGGTAGTGCCCGGGCTCGGGCTGCTGGGGCTGGGACGCTGGCAAGGCGATGATCCTCCGTGGCGCTTCACGCGCAGCATAAGCACATTGCGCGCCCAGTGCCAGTCATCCCAGGCGCGACGCTCTTCAGGCGCCGGCCTTCACCTCGCGGTTGAAGCGGTCGATGTAGCCCTGCCGCAGCGGGCTGTAGCGCACCCAGTCCGGCTGGTTGAAGCTCTCGACATCGGCCACCGACTTGGCGTACTGCAGCAGCGGCCTGGACATCGGCACGCGGGTGTTGGTCGGGATCAGCGCATAGGGCATCTCCGCCAGCGCGCGCTGCACGTCGACCGAGATCGCCTCGTTGATGTATGCGGCGGCGAGATCCGGATTCCGGCCATTCCTGATGATGTGCATGCCGCTGCGCACCACGCCCCAGCCGGAGTCGGGCCGGGCGAGTGCGATCGGCAGCCCCTTGCCCTGCAGGTCGGCGAGGTTGTTGCTGTAGAGCACCGTGATGTCGACCTGGCCCTGGCCGAGCAGCGTGGACAGCGCTCCGGGCGAGGGCGCAATGGCCGATACGTTCGGCATGACCTTCTTCAGCCATGCGAAGGCCGGATCCATGTTCTCTTCGCTGCCGCCATTCATGCGCGCGATCTCGACCATCCAGGCGCCGCCGAGCGTCGAGCCGATCTGCACCAGTCCGACCCGCCCCTTGTACTCGGGGCGAAGCAGGTCGTTCCACGAGGTGGGCGGCGTCTTGATGCGCTCGGTGTTGTAGCCGATGCCGAACACCTGCAGCGATACGCCGACGCCCAGGTTCTTCACGAACTGGAAGCGCTTCGGGATGTCCTTGAGGTTGGCGAGCGGCGGCAGCGGATCGAACAGGTCGTTGTTGAGTCCGGGGACGAAGCCACCGTCGTCCATGATGATCACGTCGAACGCGGGATTGGATTTCGAAGCGACCAGCCGCGAGATCTTCTCGAGCGGCAGCAGCGGCGTCAGCGTGATGTCCTTGACGCCGGTGGCTTTCTGCACGGCCGGCAACAGCGCCGCCCGGTGCGCGGTCTCCCAGGCACCCGGAAACGTGCTGGCGGCGAGCGACCGCGACTGGGCGAAGGCCCGCGGCGCAGCGCCGGACAGGTTGAGTACCGTCAGGGCCCCGGCGGACCCGAGCAGGTGGCGGCGGACATTCGAGACGGGAAGCTTCGGCATGAGCAGTGACCTTTCGTCGACAGGGAGGCGGAACCCGCGACAGGCTCATGCAATCGACGTGCCAGCACCTTGCATGTCTGAAGGCAGACGCCGGGCTCAGCGATTTGCAGTGCCGCCA
>JAIENF010000780.1 GCA_019751575.1 Burkholderiales bacterium | reverse complement strand
GGAGCCGCCAGCGAGCGGGCGTGGTGACGCGCGAACGCCGACACCGCGGCCAGCACCAGCAGGTCGAGCAGCGCGTAGAACGCGCCGGCGGCGAATGGCGGGTTGGCTGCGCCGATCCCCATTCCGGGCACCACCGCGCGCCAGGTCCAGTTGCCGAGCGCCGTGCCGTACAGTTCCATCGCCAGCGCCAGCACGAACATCACCGAGTACAGCACCCGGTCGCGGCCGAACGCGAGGCAGCCGGCGAACAGCAGGAACAGCAGCGTGCCGAAACGGTCGATGTCGCCGATCCACGCGAACGCCGCCCAGGCCGCCGCGGGCAGCAGCACCAGCAGCACCGTCGCGCGCACCGGCAGCCGCGCGGCCACCAGCACGCCAAGCGTCATCAGCAGCGCATGTCCGGGAGGCACGAACAGCGGCAGGTTGCCGAACTGGTAGTCGTAGATGCCCCAGCCAAGCGCCAGGACTGCTTCACCGAAGCCGGCGATCAGCGTGCACAGCACCAGCGAGCGCCGTTCGGCATGGCCGCCGGCACGGTAGAGCCAGGCCCAGACCGCACAGGCCCAGGCGGTGGCCAGGTGCTGTCCGGTCCAGCCGAAGGCACTGTCCAGCGCGAGGCCACCGATGATCACGGCCAGGATGTGCGGGATGGCAAGACGCGGCGGGTTGCGCCAGAGCAGCACCGGGGCGGACACCCGGACCTGGACGACGCCGGTGGGAAGCGACGGCATGCCCGACGTTAGCACGAGACGCTGGCACGAAAGCGGACCCGCTGGCGTGCACGAATGCCGCGGCGCGGCAGCCGTCGGTATGTTCAAATGCCCGTCCCTGCACGCCACCCTGCCCGGCCGCCTTGAAGTACTCGATCTTCAGCCTCGCCCGAAACGCGGTGAATTTCCACCAGGACTGGCCACTGGCCTGGCGCAGCCCGGCGCCGAAGGGCCATTACGACGTGGTCATCGTCGGCGGCGGGGGGCACGGGCTTGCGACCGCCTATTACCTCGCGAAGGAGCACGGCATCACCAACGTGGCCGTGCTCGAGAAAGGCTGGATCGGCGGCGGCAACACCGGCCGCAACACGACGATCGTGCGGTCCAACTACTACCTGACAGAGAACGCCCGCTTCTACGAGCATTCGCTGAAGCTCTGGGAGGGCCTGTCGCAGGACCTCAACTTCAACGTGATGTTCAGCCAGCGCGGCGTCCTCAACCTCGCGCATACCTACGACGAGCTCGAGGCGCAGGCTCGGCGCGGCAACGCTATGCGGCTCAACGGCATCGACGCGACCGCGTTGAACCGGCAGGAAGTCGCGTCGATGGCACGCGGCCTGGACATGTCGCCGACCGCGCGCTACCCGATACTGGGCGGGCTGCTGCAGCCGCGCGGCGGCACCGCCCGCCATGACGCGGTGGCCTGGGGCTATGCCCGCGGCGCCGATGCACGCGGCGTGGACATCATCCAGAACTGCGAAGTCACCGGCATCCGTCGCGACGGCAACCGCGTGCTCGGGGTCGACACCACGCAGGGCTTCATCGGCGCCGGCAAGGTGGGCATCGCGGTCGCCGGGCACAGCTCGGTGGTCGCCGGCATGGCCGGGCTGCGGCTGCCGATCGAATCGCACGTGCTGCAGGCGATGGTATCCGAGCCGGTGAAGCCGATGCTGGATACCGTGGTCACCTCGGACGCGGTGCACTTCTACATCAGCCAGTCGGACAAGGGCGAGCTGGTGATGGGCGGCGCCATCGACGGGTACAACTCC
>JAIENF010000467.1 GCA_019751575.1 Burkholderiales bacterium | reverse complement strand
GGCTCGCCGGGCCCCACCACAGGGCCTGCATCAGGAAGCTGGACTTCATCTTCAGGTTGCGGCCGGTCATCACGTTGTCGAGGACGGTCATGCCCTTGAACAGCGCGATGTTCTGGAAGGTGCGCGCGATCCCCTGCTCGGCCGCCTGGTGCGTGTCCATGTCGGAGCGCACCTGTCCCCTGAACGTGATCAGTCCGTGCTGTGGCCGGTAGACCCCGTTGATGACGTTGAGCATCGAGCTCTTGCCGGCGCCGTTCGGGCCGATGATGGCGCGGATCTCGTGCTCGTGGACGTCGAAGGAGATGTCGGTGAGTGCCTTCACTCCCCCGAATGCCAGCGAGATGTTCTCCACCTTGAGGATGACTTCGCCGATCTTGCGTTCGCTCATGGTCTGCTCCCTCAGGCGGTGGCGGGCAGGGTGGCGCCCGCCGTGCCCGCGTTCGCGCCCGGTTCGAACGTGCGCGCCTGGTGGATGACGAGCGTCGCGACGACGGAGCCTTCGCGTCCGTCTTCCATCAGCACGGCGCTCTCGGTGCGGTGCTCGGAGGCGCCGGCATGCATGGCCTGCACCAGAGAGTCGTACTTGCGCGCGACGAAGCTCCGGCGCAGCTTGAGCGTGCGCGTGAGTTCCTCGTCGTCCGGGTCGAGTTCCTTGTGCAGGATCACGAACCGGCGGACCTGGGCGGCAGAGAGGTCCCGGGTCTCCGACAGCGCACGGTTGACCCTGGCGATGTGCTCGCCGATCAGCGCAGCCGTGGGGGCCAGGGTGACCAGTTCCGTGTAGCCGCTGTAGGAGAACTGCTGGCGTTCGGCCCAGTCGCGGACGGAGTCGAAATCGACGTTGATGATCGCGACGACGCTGCCGCGACCATCGCTGAACACCACGGCCTCCCGGATGTGCTGTGGAAACCTCAGCCGGCTTTCGACGTCCTTCGGAGAGAAGCGCACGCTGCCGGTCGAAAGCATGTCCGACTGCCGGTCGACGATGCTGACATTGCCGCTGCCGTCGATGTGCGCGGCGTCACCCGTGTGGAACCAGCCCTCGGCATCCGCCACGTCGAGGGCCAGCGTCGGACCGCGTACCAGCAGCTCACCGCTGTCGCTGATCCGCACGTCCACCCCGTCGATCGGCTGGCCGACGGAGGCGTGCGCGCCAGCGGCACGGTCGCTGCGAGGCAGGCAGATCACGCCGGCGGCCTCGGTGGCGCCATAGACCTGCTTCAGTTCGATGCCGATGGACCGGAAGAACGCCTGCAATTCCTCGCCGACGGTCTCTCCGGCGACATGCATGACCCGGACCCGCGTCATGCCAAGGGCATCCTTAAGGGGCGCGTAGATGAGCAGTTTTCCAAGTGCGTACTGAAGGCGGTCGAGCAACGAAGCGCCACCACCGCTGCCCGGCCGTCCGGCGACGCGCGCAGCGACCGCGAGGAAGTGCCGGTACAGGCGCCGCTTGGCCGCGCTGGCGTCTTCCATGCGCAGCGTCACGTGCTTGAGCAGGGCTTCGAGCAGCCTCGGGGAGGCGACGTGGTAGGTCGGGCCGATATCGCGCAGGTCGGTATCGACCGTGTTGCCGGACTCGGGGCAGTTGATGGTGAAGCCGCAGTGCAGCCACTGCGCGTAGCAGGCGAGGTGCTGCTTGACCCACGCCAGCGGCAGGTAGGCCAGGACCTCTTCGTTTTCGGTCAGCCCGTCGACCTGCGCGACGCTGCGTGCCACATGCAGCAGGGCTGCATGGGACAGCCGTCCGATCTTG
>JAIENF010000560.1 GCA_019751575.1 Burkholderiales bacterium | reverse complement strand
AGCGTCGCCTCTCCCGGTTCGGCCAGCTGGACCAGGGTCGCCTGCAGCGTGCGCACCGGCACGGCGGGCACGATGCGCTGTGCCACGCGCAGCCGGTCCCCGGCCGCCGCGCCACGTTCGCCAGCGACGATCTCCCAGCCGAGGCTGTCGCTTCCCGCCGGCACCTCGAACGACCAGCGTGCCGGCTTCGCCTCGCCAGGCGCAAGCGACAGCGCCAGCGCCGGCAGCGGCATGCCGCCCTTCGCACCGGCCGCGGCACCCGCGGAGGGCGTCACCGTCGCCGCCACGGAAACCTCGATCGCGCGCTCGGACGCATTGCGAACGACGACCTCTGCATCGAAGCGGTCGCCCTCGCGCGCGACCGCAGGCAGCGAGGACAGCAGCATCAGGTCCTGCGTCGTGCGCAGGCTCGATGCCCCGGTGCCGAACAGGCCGGCCCCACCCGCATCGCCGCCCGATGCGATCGCGACGATGCGGAATGCACTGAGCGAGTCGTTCAGCGGGATCTCGACCACCGCCTCGCCATTGGCATCGAGCGCGACCCGCCCGCGCCACGCGAGCAGCGTGTCGAACAGCTCGCGTGCCGACTGCCGCCCGCCACCCCCCCCCGGGAGCACCGCCTTCTTGCCGAAGTGGCGGCGTCCGATCACGTGCATCTGCGCGGTCGAGGTCACCACCTCGATGCCGCGCCGGCCCATCATCTGCTGCAGCAGCGCCCAGCTGTCGTTCGGTGCCAGTTCGAGCAGCGCCTCGTCGACCGCGGCCAGGGCGATCTCGCTGCCTACCGGCGGTATCGAACCGTCGGCGCGGGTCACCTTCACCGCGACCCTTGCGCGCTCGCGCACGCGGTAGACCGTGCGCTCGGGCTTCACCTCGACCTTGAGTTCATGCGCGCGCCAGCCGACCGCGATCTCCCCGATGCCCATCCGGAACGCGGGCTTGCCGAGGTCCACCGTCGCGGTCGGGCGAACGTCGCCCACCCTGCCGCGGACCGCGAGCACCGAGACGAACAGGTTGGGCGCATGCCGGCCCGCCACCGGCACCTCGATCACCGGGGCGTCGCCGGAGAGCCTGCGCACCGACGCCTCGATCACGCCCTCGCGCTCGTGCGTGACCAGCACGGTCGCGGAACGGAACGGCATGCGCACCTGGAAGCGTGCGGTCTGGCCGGGTTCGTAGCGCGGGGCTTCGGGCAGCACGTCCATGCGGTCGCTGTCCTGCATGTCGAACCACCAGGGTTCACCGCCGGCGACCCATACCTCGCGGTGCGCGATGCTCGGTCGGCCTGCCGCATCCACCGCCCGCGCGCGCAGGATCAGGTTTCCGTTCGCGCCCGGCCTGCCTTCGCATTCGATGCGCCCGCGGGCGTCGGTGCGTGCGCTGCACAGCGTGCCGGCACGCGCGATGTCGGTGTAGCTCTCGAATGCATAGAAGCCGCCGAGCAGGCGCCGCCGGTGCGAGAAGGTCTCGCGCCGGAACACATCGACGGTGACCGGAACGCCAGCCAGCGGCCTGCCTTCCGGGTCGACGACGACGGCCTGCATCTTCACCGTGTCGCGCGCCCTCGCCCAGTCGTCGACGCGAAGCCCGACGATCGCGGCCGAGGGGAGCCAGGCCGCCGTCGCGCTGGCAGTCAGCGTCTCGCCGTTGGCATCGCGGTACTCGAGTTCGAACAGCAGGTTCTGCGGGGAGGCTGCCGATGGCAGGCCGGTCACGCGCAGCCGGGCACCCCCGGCCGCATCGAGCGT
>JAIENF010000633.1 GCA_019751575.1 Burkholderiales bacterium | reverse complement strand
GGCCCAGCCAGCCATCCCCGGTCACCCGCACCTCGTACCAGGTCGGCAGCCCCTGGATGTTCGACGGGAAGATGTTGCGCGGCGAGACCGGCACGCCCATGCGCAGGATCGAGCGCGCGAACAGTTCGTTCGCCGAGGCGGACCCGGAGCCGTTCACGTTCGCGAACTTCACCACCAGGTCGTTGACCGCCTCGATGCGCGGCTTCTGCTTCGTTTCCTGCAGGTTCGGCATCATCGTGTCCATCAGGCAGCCCTCCGCTCGGATTCCTTCCGTGCTTCATCACGCCCGCTGCAGGCCGGGCCTGCGTGGGTCTTCGTGTAGAGGAACTTCTGCATGTCCCAGGCACCGGTCGGGCAGCGTTCGGCGCACAGCCCGCAGTGCAGGCAGACATCCTCGTCCTTGACCATCGCCCGGCCGGTCTTCAGCCCGTCCTGCACGTAGAGCGCCTGCGCGAGGTTGAGCGCCGGCGCGGTCAGCCGCTGGCGCAGGTCGGCTTCCTCGCCGTTGGGCGTGAAGGTGATGCAGTCCATCGGGCAGATGTCGACGCAGGCGTCGCACTCGATGCAGGCCTTGGGCGCGAACACCGTCTGCACGTCGCAGTTCAGGCAGCGCTGCGCTTCCTTGAAGGCCGTGGCCGCATCGAAGCCCAGCTCGACCTCGATTCGGATGCTGGCGAGCGCCGTCTGGGCATCGGCCCACGGCACCTTGAAGCGTGCCTCCGGTGCCACCGCGTTGTCGTAGCTCCACTCGTGGATGCCCATCTTCTGGGACATCATCGACACCCCGGGCGGCGGCCGGTCCTCGAGGGCCTGGCCTTCCAGCAGGCGGTCGATCGACACCGCGGCGTCATGGCCGTGGGCCACCGCCCAGATGATGTTCTTCGGGCCGAACGCGGCGTCGCCGCCGAAGAACACCTTCGGATGGGTGGAGCGGAAGGTGACCTTGTCGACTACCGGCATGCCGTGTTCGTCGAAGTCGATGCCGCAGTCACGCTCGATCCAGGGGAACGCGTTCTCCTGGCCGACCGCGACCAGCACGTCGTCGCATTCGACCAGTCGGTCCGGCTCGCCGGTCGGCACCAGCCGGCGGCGTCCGCGCGCGTCGTACTCGGCGCGCACCGCTTCGAAGGTCATGCCGACCAGCCGGCCGTCCCGGTGCTCGAAGGTCTTCGGCACCAGGTAGTTCAGGATCGGGATCCCTTCATGCTGGGCGTCTTCCTTCTCCCAGGGGCTCGCCTTCATCTCGTCGAAGCCCGAGCGCACGATGACCTTCACGTCCTCGCCGCCGAGCCGGCGCGAGGTGCGGCAGCAGTCCATCGCGGTGTTGCCGCCACCGAGCACGATCACGCGACGGCCGATCTTCGTGGTGTGGCCGAAGGACACCGAGGACAGCCAGTCGATGCCAAGGTGGATGTTCGCAGCGGCCTCCTTCCGGCCGGGCAGGTCGAGGTCGCGGCCACGCGGCGCCCCGGAGCCGACGAACACGGCATCGAAGTCCTGGGCGAGCAGGTCGCGCATCGAACGGATCTCGGTGCCGCCGCGGAACTCGACGCCGAGGTCGAGCACATAGCCGACCTCCTCGTCGATCACCGACTCGGGCAGGCGGAAGCGCGGGATCTGAGAGCGGATGAAGCCGCCGGCCTTCGGGTCGCGATCGAACACCGTGACCGCGTAGCCGAGCGGGGCGAGGTCGCGCGCGACGGTCAGCGACGACGGTCCGGCCCCCACGCAGGCGATGCGGCGCCC
>JAIENF010000276.1 GCA_019751575.1 Burkholderiales bacterium | reverse complement strand
GGGCGCGCCGGGCACGGCCGACGGTGCTGCCGCGATGGTCGGTGCACCCGGGACCGGGACCGCAGCCGGTGCAGCGCCCTTGCCGTCGGCGGCCGGCGCGCTGGCGCCCGCCTGGACGGCTACCGGCGGCCGCTGCGCCTTGGTCCAGGCTTCGAAAAGCATCAGGATCGAAAACGCGAAGATGAAGAACAGGACTAGCTTGCGGGTATCCATGCGACGCTCTAGAACCTTTACTGTACGGAATCGCGCCCCAGGTACCGGAAGCCGGCAGACTGGACGGACCTTGAGGCCGGGTCCTGCGCATCAGGACGACCGGTCGGATCAGGCACCGGGTCGAAGCCCCCGGGATGCCAAGGATGACACTTGCACAGCCGGCGCGCGGACAGCCAGCCGCCGCGCACGGCACCGTGAGTATGCAACGCCTGCATCGCGTATTCGGAACAGGATGGCATGAACCTGCATCGCGGTCCGAGCAGCGGGCTCAGGAAGTAGCGGTAGATCCGGAGCAGTCCGATTGCGATGCGTACCATGCAGCGACGTCCTCAAGCCGGGTGCAGACTTCGCTGGCTGCGTGATCCACCCCGGCGCCCGGTTTGCCGCGCAACCGGACCACGACCTGCAGGCCGGGCAGCAGGGCCAGCAGTACCCGGAACCGGCCGCGGATACAGCGCTTGAAACGATTTCGGTCTACCGCCCGGCGCAGGGCCTTCCGACCGACGATGAAGCCCAGCATCCCGACCGTTGCGCCCGTATTGCACCGGACATGGATCGAACAATCGGGGGTCGACCAGCGGTTGCGACTTGCCAGGACGCTCCGGAATTCATGTTCCCCGAGCAGGCGGTGCGGACGAGCCAGCATTGAATTCCTTCACATCCACCGGTCCGGGCGATGACTTCCACTGCGTCCTGAGCCTGAGCAGAAAAAGCAGCTCGAATCCGGCTTCGCCATCGTGCGTCGGGATGCAAGAGCCCCGGGATGCGATCGGCACGACGACGGGATGCTCGCTCGGCGCTTGCCTGGCGAAAGATGCATCTGCATCCAGCCAGCGTTCACGCTGTCCGATCGCCGCCCGACTCGTGCAGAGGCGTCGAGGGATCGAACGAATGGTCGGACGTACGAGCGCGCGAAAAAGCGATCGTCAGACGGCGAGACGAGCCCGGCCCTTGCGACGGCGCGCGCGCAGGATGGCCTGGCCGGCGGGGGTCGCCATGCGGGCACGGAACCCGTGGGTGCGCTTGCGGCGCACGACGGAAGGCTGGAATGTGCGTTTCATGGGAAAGAGTCTCGGGGAAAAAGCCTTCGATTAAACGAGTTACCCGCGCCAGTGTCAAGCCCGGACCGTCGGATCGCTTCGGATACAGGATCGCCCTGATCGAGAACTGCTGTGGATAACTCACCCGTGAATGGTAAACTCCATGGTTCCGCCAGCGTTTGCGACGGATCCGCCGTTGCCTGCTGCTGCTGTCGTCGTCGTCGCTCCCGTTCGCCGCTTCCCGTTCGCCCTTCCGGGCGACGCTCCGCCGCCGAAAACCTGGATACTAATGTCCGAATTCTGGTCCGATTGCCTGTCCCTGCTGAAACAGAAGCTGTCGGCACAGCAATATGACGCGTGGATCCGGCCGCTGTCCGCCCGGGAAACCGAAGGGAAGATCCTGGTCACGGCACCCAGCCGGAAGGCGCTCGAATGGGTCCGGGAACAATACCTGCCCGATATCCAGAAGTTTGCCCACGAACGCGGGC
>JAIENF010000571.1 GCA_019751575.1 Burkholderiales bacterium | reverse complement strand
CCCGCGCGAACGCGTGGGGTAGGCGAAGCTGCAGTTCATCAACCGGCCGTGCAAGTTGGCATCACCCGATGCCTGAACCTCTGCCTGCCGCAGGAGAAAAACAATGGATCTGATCCAGCAACTCGAACAGGAAGAAATCGCCCGCCTGGGCAAGAACATCCCGTCGTTCGCCCCGGGCGACACGGTGATCGTCAGCGTGAACGTGGTCGAGGGTGACCGCAAGCGCGTGCAGGCGTACGAGGGCGTGGTCATCGCCAAGCGCAACCGCGGCCTGAACTCGTCGTTCATCGTGCGCAAGGTATCTTCCGGCGAGGGCGTCGAGCGTACGTTCCAGACGTATTCGCCGACCATCGCCAACATCGAAGTCAAGCGCCGCGGCGACGTGCGACGCGCCAAGCTCTATTACCTGCGCGATCGTTCCGGCAAGTCGGCTCGCATCCGCGAGAAGCTGGTCGCGCGCGTGCCGAAGGTTGCCGTTGCACCGGCGGCAGCCCCCGCCGCCCCGGCGGAAGGCGGCGAGACCGCCTGATCCCGGCGGGCGGGTGACGGCACGGCTGCATCGCGTGTCGGGGCTCGCCCGGTCCGGGCTGCGGGTGCCACTGGCCGCGCTGCTGGTGGCGCTGGCGGTGTGCATCCCCCCGGTCGCGCGATCGGCGGCATCGCCTGCCGTATCGCAGGCCCTATCGCCTGCCGCATCGCAGCCCGTGCCTGCGCCGATGCCGCAGGCCGGTGTGCCACTGCCGGCGCGCGACGGACCGGAGGCCCTGGCCGCAACCCGGCGCCTCCTCGGTGCGGGGCTGCCCGCGCTCGCGCTGATGCGCATCGAGCGGGCGCAGGTGCCCGGTCCGCGATGGGCCGAGTGGGAGGCGCTGCGGCTCAGCGTGCTGGGCGAGCTCGGCCTCTGGCGGCAGGTCGTTGCCCGCGCCGAAGCGTTGCCGGTGTCATCGCCGCTGCCCGCCCCGTTCCTGCGGATGGCCTGGCTGGCCGGTGCCGACGCGGCCTTGCGCATGCCGGGCGGTGCGGGTGGCGCCACGTCCGGCGCGGCCTCGACGGCGGCACGGAGTCCTGCCACGCCTGCGCCCGCGATTGCCCGCGCACTCGCGGCACGGGTCGTCTGGTCGCCTTCCCCCACGCCCGACGAAGTGCGCCGTGCGCAGCTCATGGTGATCGAAAGCCTGTTCGCCGGGGGCGATGCGCCGGCCGGTTATCGGTCGATCCTGCGTTTCCGCCAGGACTCGCCCATGCCGGGTGCCGCCGCAAGCGCGCGTTTCGTCGCGCTGGTCGCAGCACACGGCACGATGGCCGATGCCGTGCCGCTGCTTCCATGGTTGCCCGAGACGCATCTCGTGCGCATCGCGGTGCAGGCGCAGCTCGGGCTGGTCCCGCCGTCGGCTGCGGCTGCGCAGGCGCGGGCTGCGATGCGGGCGGGGGCGGCAGGCGACAGCCTGGCCGGACGGACACCGGCGGGCACCGCGGACGGCGATCCGATGCGCGACCTGGAGGCGCTGCGTGCGGCAGCGCGTTCGATCGGTGAAACACTGCTGGTGGTCGAGGCGTCCGAGCGCCTGCTCGACGCCGATCCTTCCGCCGACGGCGCCGTGGCCACGGCGCGGGCCTTGTGGCGTGACTACCTCGCGGCTGCGCCGGCCGTCGCCAATCGCGAGCAGTTGCTGGTCGGCGATGCGTTCGGCTGGTCGGACGCCGCAGCCCGGCTGGCCGCGCGCGACCCGGCCG
>JAIENF010000531.1 GCA_019751575.1 Burkholderiales bacterium | reverse complement strand
AGTCCACCGGACTGTTTATGTCCGGGCTCAGTCCCCCGTCGCCGGCTTGCAGCCGGCGCCTCCTCCTTTACTTCGCGCCGCCGGCCCCCCGATACCCGCGTCTGGTCCACCTCTGTCCCGTACTACGAATGACTCCGCGCGCGGTCGCGAGCCATGGAGCGAGGGCCGGACGGGGCTGTGTCGACGTATGTTCGGCGGGCAAACGCCTGGCGGTGGCAGGGCTTCGACCGGTGCACCGTACCTGCGCTGATCGAGGGGATGGGACACCTTGTGCGGCGAGGTAAAGGAGGAGCCCCTGCGCGCGGCTACGCGCGCAGGGGCGGGGGACACGAGCAGCGCAAGGTGTCCCATCCCCTCGATCCTGCACCAGCCAGACCGCACCGCGGCCCGGCACCCCTACAGGAACCGCTCCCGCACATCCGTCGACGACTCGACACCCACCTTGTCGTAGTGCTCGTCCAGGAACGCCTGTCCGCGCGCACGCCCCAGGTCGCGCAGCCAGCACAGGAACGGCCAGCCGGCATTCAGCTTCGACGAAGTCGAAAGCCGCCGCATCTGGTCCTCCGCGTCCACCGTGTGGATGCGCATCTTCTTCAGCCGGCCGCCGTCGTCGAAGCCCTTGTCGATCAGGTCGGTGACGAACTGGATCGCGCGCATCTCGCGCATCAGGTTCGAGTTGAACGAGATCTCGTTGATGCGATCGAAGATCTCGGTCGACGTGCGCGGCACCTCGGCCATGCGGATGGGGTTGATCATCACCAGCAGGATGTCCTGCGTCGTGCACTCGTAGAACAGCGGGTACAGCGGCGGATTGCCCATGTAGCCGCCGTCCCAGTAGTGCTGGCCCTCGATCTCGACCGCCTGGTACAGGAACGGCAGGCAGGCCGAGGCGAGCACGCGCTCGGCGGTCATCTCGTGGGTGCGGAACACCTTGATGCGGCCGGTGTTGACGTTGGTCGCGCAGGTGAACAGCTTGATGTCGCTGTTGGCCCGGATCCGCTTGAAGTCGACCTGCTCGTACAGGATGTCGCGCAGCGGATTGAAATTCGCCGGGTTGATCTGGTAGGGCGAGGCCATCCGGGTCAGCGCGTCGAACCACTGGAACATCGGCGAGAAGTCGAGGTTGCCGACCGACATCCAGCGGTCGAGCGGCGACGGCTTGATCGGCGAGAACAGCGCCGCTTCGGACACCGCGCGCCAGAACTTCTCGAGCGAGTCGCGGGCACCGTCGCGACCGTTGCTGACCAGTCCATGCGCGGTGACCGCCGCGTTCATCGCGCCTGCGCTGGTGCCGACCAGCGCTTCCACCGAGATCCGCCCGTCCTCGAGCAGCCGGTCGATCACGCCCCAGGTGAAGGCGCCGTGCGCGCCGCCGCCCTGCAGCGCCAGGTTCACCGGCCGGGGAACTCCTGCCGCGTGGTCCATCCGGGGGGGCTTTGCCATGGCCATTCCTCAGTCGCTGCCCAGGAGGCCGAGGTAGCGGTCGATCGCGGTATGGTGGACCGAGACGTCCTTCGTCGCGCCGAGCTTCTGTTCGGCGTCGTTCCATACCCTGACCACCGTGTCTGCCAGCGCGGTCTGCATGCCGGTGGCATCGGCCACCTCGAGTGCGGTGCGCAGGTCCTTCGCCATCAGTGCGAGGCCGAACCCGTCGGCATAGCTGCCGGACAGCACGAACGGCTTCATCTTGACCAGCGTGCTGTTGTTCACGCCCGTCGAAGCGT
>JAIENF010000047.1 GCA_019751575.1 Burkholderiales bacterium | reverse complement strand
GCGGCACTGATCGGCGGCCAGATCGACTTCATGTTCAGCAACGTCGCATCGGCGATGCCGTTCCTCAAGTCGGGCAAGCTGCGCGCGATCGCCGCGACCGGCGAGAAGCGTCCGGCGATCACGCCGAACGTGCCGACCCTGGCCGAGTCCGGCGTGCCCGGTTACGTGGTGACTGGGTTCTTCCTGCTGCTCGCGCCGGGCAACACGCCCAGGGAGATCGTCGGCCGGCTGAATGCGGAAGCGGTGAAGGCCCTGCAGACGCAGTCGATGCGCGACACGCTGGCGGCACTCGGGCTCGACCCGGTCGGCAGCACGCCCGAGGCGACAGCGGCGTTCATCCGGGCGGAGATCGACAAGTGGACGCCGATCATCCGTGCCGCGGGCGCGCAGGCGGACTGAGCCCGCGATGAGCGCCCCGGCGACCGCGGCGGGCGACAGTGGCGTCGGCGCGGTCACCGCACGCCTGGCCACCTTCGTCGCGCAGGCCGACGCCGCGGCGATTCCCGAGGCCGTGCTGCACGAGGGCCGCCGCTGCCTGGTGAACCTGTTCGGCGTGGCGCTGCATGCGACGCAGGACCCGGCGCTCCCGATGCTGCTCGACGTGCTCGAGGCCGAAGGTGGCCGGCCGCGCGCAACGGTGATCGGCGCCAGCCGGCGCGTGCCGCTTATGCATGCCGCGCTCGCCAACGGGCTGCTCGCTCACCTGGACGATTTCGACGACACCTTCTTCCCGACGGTGCTGCATCCCTCTGCGCCGACGATCCCGGCCGCGCTGGCACTGGCCGAGGACCGCGGCACGGACGGCCGTACCTTCCTCGCCGCCACGGTGCTCGGCCTCGAAGCCTGCTGCCGCGTCGCGCTGTCGATCCAGCAGATGCGCCATGGCGCGCTCTGGCACATGACCGGCACCGCCGGGGTGTTCGGCAGCGCGGCCGCCGTGGGCCGCCTGCTCGGCCTGGATGCATCGACGATGGCTGTTGCCTTCGGACTCGCCGGTACCCAGGCCGGTGGCCTGCGCGAGACCTTCGGCACGATGACCAAGGCGTTCCATCCAGCGCGCGCTGCGCAGTCCGGTCTGCTTGCCGCGCTGATGGCACAGCGCGGCTTCAGCAGCACCTCGCGCATCCTCGAAGGGCCGCACGGCTTCGCGCAGGCCTTCGCCGCCGGGGCGTTCGACGCCGGGGCGATCACCGACGGCCTTGGCGAGCGCTGGCTGCTGATGGACAACGCGCCCAAGCCCTACGCATCGGCGATCCTCAGCCACCCGATGGTCGATGCGATGCTCGCGTTGCGCAAGCAGCTCGGCGTGTCGCCGACGCAGGTGGTGCGCATCGGCGGACGGGTGAACCCGCTGGCCATCAAGCTGGAGAGCCGCCCCGAACCGGCCGACGGCCTCGAGGCGCGCCTGTCGTTCCAGCATGCGATGGCGGCGGCGTTCGTGGAGGGTGCCTGCCTGCCCGCGCAGTTCACGGATGCGCGGGTGCACGATCCGGTAGTCGCCGGCATTCGGCGGCGGATCGAGATGACGGCCGACCCGGCGATCGCGCAGCACGGTTGCGAGGTGGAACTGTCGCTGGCCGACGGGCGGGTACTGCGCCAGGCGATCGAACATGCGACCGGGAGTCCGGGGCGACCGGTGAGCGACGCGCAGCTGGAGGCGAAGTTCCTTGCGCTGGCGGGCACCGTGCTGCCGGCGGAGCGGGCGCGGCGGCTGCTCGGCTGG
>JAIENF010000388.1 GCA_019751575.1 Burkholderiales bacterium | reverse complement strand
CACGCCGGCTGGCGAGGCGGCCGGGCGGTTGCGCGAATCCGGGGCGATGTGGGTGCTGCTGCCGCTCGGGGTGAAGCCGGGACGGCCCTGAGCCTCGCCCGGCGGCTCAGCGCGGCCCGAGTTCGAACACCACCACGGTCTGCACCCGCGACTGAACCGCGCGGCCGCCCCTGATTCCCGGTGCGAACGGCGCGGTGCGGAACGCGGCCAGCGCGGCGTCCTCGAAGAAGCCGGGCGGCTCGGCGCGCACCACCGACACATCGACGACGCGCCCGGTGGCGTCGATCGAGAGCGCGAGCGTGACCTTGCCGGACACGCCACGCAGTTGTGCATTGAGCGGGAACACCGGCTCGATCGCCGCCAGCGGCCGGGGCAGCACGTCGAGGTCGCGCCCCGTGTACCAGTTCAGCGTCGGCGCGCCGGCGCGTTCGATGCCCGGCTGTGGCGCAGCCACCGGCGGTTCCGGCACCGGATCGACCGACTCGCGCGGCGGCGGAGACGGGGCGGGTTCGAGGGCTGGCGCGGGCGCCACCACCGGTGCGTTGCCCGGCGCACCCTCGGACGGCACCTCGGCAGGTTGCGGCTGCAGGTCGGCCAGGGCCAGCACCCCCTCGACCAGAGGATCGGCCGCCGGCGCGAGCCGCGCGGTGATCGACGGCGGCGCCTGCGCCGACGGGCGGCCGCTGTCGAAGCCCCAGTCGAGCACAAGCAGCAGGTGCGCTGCCAGCGACGCCGCGATGAACAGTCCGAACCGGCGATCGCCGGCCGTCCCCGGCAACCTGGGGCCAGCCAGCTCGAGGATGCCCGCCGGCCGGGTCAGTGCAACCACTGGCCGGGGGCACGCACCATCGTCGTGCCTACTTGCGGGGGCTCTTCGCCGCGGTCGCGATCGCCTGCTCCAGCTGCTCGACCGGAAGCGCCCCGCGCAGTCGGGTGCCATCCGACAGGAAGATCGTCGGCGTCGACTTCACGCTGTACTTCTGGCCCAGCTTGAGCACTTCGTCGATCGGTGCCTTGCAGTTGGCCGGAGCCGGCGCGATCTTGCCGGTGATCATCACCTCGTCCCAGGCACGCGCACGGTCTTTCGAACACCAGACGGCACGCGATTTCTCCACCGAATCGGGGGGCGAGATGATCGGGTACAGGAAGGTATAGATGGTCACGTCGTTCAGCTTCGCCAGCTGCGAGTGGAACTGGCGGCAGAAGCCGCAGTTCGGATCCTCGAAGGTCGCGATCACCCGCCGGCCGTTGCCCTTGACGGTCTTCACCGCCTGCGCCAGGGGCAACTCGCGGAAGGCGATCGGCCCCTGCAGCCGCGCTTCGATCTCGTCGCGCCGCGTCTGGGTGACATTGCTCCATGTTTTCGTCTCGATCAGGCTGCCATCGACCACGAAGGTGAACTTCTCGTCGGTGTAGAACACGGTACCGTCGACCACCATCTCGAGCAGCCCCGGGAACGGGGTCTTCGTGATGCTTTCGATCTTCGCGTTCGGGAACTTCTCGGCGACGGCCTTGCGGATCAGCTGTTCCTGGGCCGACGCCGCCAGCGGCAGGCCGGCGAGCAGCGCAAGGAGGCCTGTGGCGAGCCATCGCCCGGTTCGAAAGAGGGTCATCTGTGGAAGTCCGTAGGTACCGATACTGTAGGAGAACCTTGACGCGGGGATGTTCGCACGCACCTGGCACCGCACTGGCATCCGGCCGACATGCGGCAGGCCCGC
>JAIENF010000429.1 GCA_019751575.1 Burkholderiales bacterium | reverse complement strand
GATGCGCCGTGCAGACGCCGCAGGAGCGGCGGGACTGATCTCGGCCCTGGCGTTCCCGATCCGGTCGCGCGAGACCACGATCGGCGTGCTCGAATTCTTCAGCCGGGTACGCCGCGCGCCGGACAGTGCGCTGCTCGACTCGGTCCGGGCGATCGGGCTGCAGCTTGGCCAGTTCATCGACCGCAAGGAAGCCGAGACGAAGCTGCGCCTCGCCGGCAGGACGGTGGAGAGCGCCGCAGAGAGCATCGTCGTCACCGACGACCGCGGCTGCATCGTCGACGTCAACCCTGCGTTCTCGCTGGTCACCGGATACGAACGCAACGAGGTGATGGGGCGAAGCCTGGACATGCTGCGTTCGGATCGCCAGACGCCAGCCGACTACGAGGCTATGTGGGCCGTCGTGCGCACGGAAGGCAAGTGGCAGGGTGAGTTGTGGAGCCGCCGCAGGAATGGCGAGGTCTACCCTGAATGGGTTTCGATCTGCGCGGTTCGCAGCGAGGCCGGCGACGTCACGCACTTCGTGACGGTGGCCACCGACATCAGCCAGCGCAAGGTGAGCGAGGACCGCCTGCAATACCTGGCCAACTATGATCCGCTCACCGAACTGCCGAACCGGGCCGCGTTCAACCAGCACCTGGAGCACGCGATACAGAGGGCGGGCCGAACGGCGCGCCGCGTCGCCGTGATGTTCGTCGACCTCGACCGCTTCAAGATGGTCAATGACTCGCTCGGCCACGAGGCAGGAGACCGCGTGCTCTGCGAAGCTGCGTCGAGGTTGCGCGACTGCCTGCGTTCGTCCGACCTCGTGTGCCGGCTCGGCGGTGATGAGTTCGTCATCGTGGTCGAGGACCTGGCGGAGGTCACTGCCGTCGCGGGCATCGCCGGCAAGGTGCTGCATTCGATCGCGCGGCCGTACATCGCCGAGGGCCAGGAGTTCCACATCACGGCGAGCATCGGCATCGCGGGATATCCGGACGACGGTGCGGATCGCCAGCAACTGCTGCGCAACGCCGACGTGGCGATGTACCGCGCGAAAGAACTCGGGAAGAACAAGTTCCAGTTCTATTCGGCGCAAATGAACGCACATTCGTTCGAACGCCTGATGCTCGAGGCGTCGCTGCGGCGTGCCCTCGATCGCGGCGAACTGGAACTCTGGTACCAGCCACGGATCGAGCTCGCGAGCGGGCGGATCGCCGGCGCGGAGGCGCTTCTGCGCTGGCGGCATCCGCAGATGGGGCTGGTGCCTCCGGCGCAGTTCATTCCACTTGCCGAGGAGACCGGGCTGATCGTGCCGATCGGGGAATGGGTGCTGGAGCAGGCCTGCCAGGAGGCGCGCACCTGGCAGGTGCCCGGCCTGCCGTCGATCTCCGTCGCCGTCAACCTGTCGGCGCGGCAGTTCGCGCATGGCACGCTGGTGGATTCGATCGCGCGCGCGATAGAGCATCATTCGATCGCGGCGGGCCAGCTGGAGCTCGAGATCACCGAAAGCATGGTGATGGACAATCCCGAGCAGGCGGTCAGCCTGCTCTCGACGCTGAAGCGCATGGGTTGCTACCTGTCGATCGACGATTTCGGAACCGGCTACTCGTCGCTGGCCCAACTGAAGCGGTTCCCGGTCGACAGCCTGAAGATCGACCGCTCGTTCATCCAGGACCTGCCTGCGGATTCGGACGACGCAGCGATCACCCGCGCGGTGATCGCGATGG
>JAIENF010000418.1 GCA_019751575.1 Burkholderiales bacterium | reverse complement strand
CATGGCAGACCACGTGGTTCACCGAAGTGCAGATGGATTTCGGATACGGCGCGTACCCGGCCGGCGCGTAGTTGAGGGGTGCGGGTATCGCCTGCTGCACGCCGGTGATGTAGTCGTGGCAGAGCCGGTCGAGTTCATCGGTGGTGATGCCGGGCTGCACGTGGGGGCCGATGAAATCGAGCACTTCCGACGCAAGGCGGCCGGCGACGCGCATCGACGCGATCTCGTCGGCGGTCTTCAACTGGATGGCGGATTTGCGCGGGGGAGGCTGCAGCATGAGGCATCGTCCGGAGTTTCGAGGGCGGATTATGAAGCATCCTCGCCACTGCGGCGCGCGGCCGACGGTTCACGCACGGCTTCGACCTTCTGGATCGGCCACGAATCCGTATGTTAACCTTGGGGGTTACTCGCCGTTTCGCTTCGTCAGGTTCGGTTGTCCGGACCCGCCAACGAGGCCGATGCGGCAGGTCATCCCGCGGCCCGGCCGCATGTCCCTGTCTCACTACCTCACACACGCACCGATCAAAGGGTGTCCGTCGTCCCGGACCAGGCCAGCGCCTCGCGCGCCGGCCCCGGAGGACGGAGGCAGTTGCGGAGCGTGGCGGATCAACCCTAAGGAGTTTCCACGATGTCAGTCACCATGCGCACCATGCTGGAAGCCGGAGTCCACTTCGGCCACCAGACCCGTTACTGGAACCCCAAGATGGCACCGTACATCTTCGGGCACCGGAACAAGATCCACATCATCAACCTCGAGAAATCGATCGTCATGTACGACGAGGCGATGAAGTTCGTGCGCAAGCTCGCCGCGAACAAGGGCAACATCCTGTTCGTCGGGACCAAGCGCCAGGCGCGCGAGATCGTGCGCGAAGAAGCGACGCGCGCCGGTGCCCCGTTCGTCGACCACCGCTGGCTCGGCGGCATGCTGACCAACTTCAAGACGGTCAAGGGCTCGATCAAGCGCCTGAAGGACCTCGAGACGATGGTCGCCGAGGGCAATGCCGAGAAGCTGTCCAAGAAGGAAGCCCTGACGTTCCAGCGCGACCTCGAGAAGCTCGAGCGCAGCCTGGGCGGCATCAAGGACATGACCTCGCTGCCCGACGCGATCTTCATCATCGACGTCGGCTACCACAAGATCGCGGTGCAGGAAGCCAGGGTGCTCGGCATCCCGGTGATCGCCATCGTCGACAGCAACAACTCGCCCGATGGCGTGCATTACGTGATCCCCGGCAACGATGACTCGAGCCGTGCGGTGCGCCTCTACGCGCGTGGCGTGGCGGACGCGATCCTCGAGGGCCGCAGCCAGGTGATCCAGGAGATCGTCGGCGACGAGTTCGTCGAGGTGGATTCCGGCGAGGAAGCCGTGCAGGCCTGAGCGCCTGCGATGCGTTGAGGGCAAAAGGGGGCGGTGGCCCCCGGATACCCGGCCGGCGGCCTGGCCGCAGCCGGGGCAACCGATCGATTCGATGTCAAGGCAGGCCGTGCGGCCTGCCGCTGAAAGGAAGGGTCAGTCCATGGCCGAGATCACTGCTGGCATGGTGAAGGATCTGCGCGAGAAGACCGACGCGCCGATGATGGAATGCAAGAAGGCGCTGACCGAGGCCGGTGGCGACATGGCACGCGCCGAGGAGATCCTGCGCGTCAAGCTTGGCAACAAGGCCACCAAGGCCGCCGGGCGCGTCGCTGCGGAAG
>JAIENF010000530.1 GCA_019751575.1 Burkholderiales bacterium | reverse complement strand
CGCAAAGCTGGCCCTTGCCCCGATGTCGTAGCCGAGTGCGATCGCACGCAGCAGCTGGCGTCCGCTGCGTCCCTCGCGTTCGGCCATGGCCAGCGCGGCCGGGACGACCGAACATCCCGGGTGGTGGAACGAGGGCTGGTGCGAGTCGTCCGTCTCGTCCGCATGCGCGAGCATCCCGCCCGCCAGCGCGGCATTGAATGCGGTCGTGACCAGCGAACTGCCCGGCACGCAGGCCTCGCGCGTGCCGCCGAGCGACCGGACATAAGAGACCGCGGCCTGGCCGGGTTCGAGCCGCGACCCGCTGATCATCGCGGCCAGCGTGTCGAGCAGGTGGTGTTTTGTCTTCTCGGCCACCGGGGGCGGCAGGGCGGTGCGCGCCGCCGCCGCGATGTAGCTGGAAAGCCGCGCGGTCAGGGGCGTGATCGCAGGCGCGGTGCTGCGCTTCGTGCGCGCTGGCTGCGGCCTGGCCGCCTTCGTGGTCGAGGATGCGAGAGTCTTGCGTGTGGCCATGGGTGGGACGTCCTGCCGGGTTGGAACGATCGGGTCTTACTGTGCCACGGCGCCGGAAGCCTTGACGACTTCGCCCATGCGCACGAGCTCGCGCCGGATGAAGGCGGCGAACCCCTCCGGGGTGTCGCCCAGCGGCGCCGCCCCCAGTCCGGTCAGGCGCTCCTTCACCTCGGGCGAAGTGAGTACCGCGGCCATCGTCGCATGCAACCGGTCGATGACCGGCCGCGGCGTGCCGCGCGGGGCGAGCATGCCGGTCCACAGGCTCAACTCGTAGCCCGGGAGGCCCGCCTCGGCGATCGTGGGTACGTCCGGGAGCGCCTGCGAGCGCTGCGATGAGGTGACCGCGATGGGACGCAGCCGGCCTGCCTTGATGTGGGCCATCGCGGTCGGCACCGGTTCGAAATCGAGGGAGATCGAGCCGTTGATGATGTCTGCCAGCACCTGGCCCGCTGCCTTGTACGGTACGTGCAGCAGATCGACCTTGGCCAGCGTGCCGAACAGCGCGCCAGCCAGGTGCTGTGAGGATCCGATGCCGACCGAACCGTAGCGCAACTGTCCCGGCTGCGCGCGAGCCAGTGCGATGATTTCCTTGACCGTCCTGGCGGGCATCTGGGGGTTGACCAGCAGCACGCTGTCGACGGTCGCCAGGCTGGTGATCGGGGCGAAATCACGCACCGGGTCATAGCCCAGCCTGGTGAACAGGTGCGGGCTCACCGCGATCGTGGTGGAGGAACTGAACAGCAGCGTGTAGCCGTCCGGTACCGCCTGCGCGACGATCGCGGTGCCCGTCGTTCCGCCCGCGCCAGGCCGGTTGTCGATCAGGAACGTGGCCCTCAGCCGTTCGGACAGGGCCTGGGCGAACAGCCGCGACAGCGTATCGTTCAGGCCGCCGGCAGCGAACGGCACCACGCTGCGAACCGGTCTCGACGGATAGTCCTGCTGCTGGGCGAGGGCGGTGCCTGCCGTCACCGCGCCGGCCACCCACGCTGCGGCCAGCAAATGCCGTGCGCGCGCCGGCGCATGCGGGCTGCGCATGGCGGCGGCTTCGAGTGCGTCCCGCATGACCGGCTCCCGCGCCTACTGCGCCTGGATGTTCGCTTCCTTGACCACTTTCGCCCAGCGCACGATCTCGGAGGCGATCGCCTTGCGGAACTCGTCCGGCGAACTGGCGATGATGT
>JAIENF010000341.1 GCA_019751575.1 Burkholderiales bacterium | reverse complement strand
GCAACCCCCGCGAGACAGCGGCGACGGAGGGGCTGGCACCTCCCCGGGCACGGACGCGGGCGCGGCCCGTCCCGACCGTCGGGCAGCCTGACGCCGCCGTCCAGACCTGACAGGCAGCCTCAAGATCAGGGCGCCAGCGCCGTAAAGCTGATGATGATGAACCGTCCGGACCGTCATCAGACGCCCCGCGCCCAACGACTCCCTGCCAGAATAGTGAAATGTCAGACCTACCGGACCAGCCCAGCCGCGTACTGATCGTCGACGACGATCGGTTCAATCGTGAAATCCTGGTCGAATTCCTGGATGGCGAGGGGTACGAGCTTGCCACCGCAGCCGACGGCCACGAGGCCCTTGCCGCGCTGGCCGTGCGCGAGGACGTCTTCGACGCCGTGCTGCTCGACCGGATGATGCCGGGGATCGACGGCATGGAAGTCCTGCGCCGGATCAAGTCCACGCCCGAACTGCGCTGGCTGCCAGTCATCATGCAGACCGCGGCTGCGGCCAGGGAACAGGTGGTTGAAGGCATCGAGGCCGGTGCGTTCTACTATCTCACCAAGCCGTTCGACATCGAGATGCTGCGCTCCCTCGTGCGCTCTGCGGTCGAGGCTTCCCGCACGCAGCGCCAGCTCCGGGCCGAAGTCGAACAGCAGCGCGTGCTGATCGGCATGATGAACCGCGCATCCTTCACCATCCGCACGCCGGACGAGGCGCGCCGGCTGGCAGTGCTGGTCGCCAACGCCACCCCGGAGCCGGACCAGGCAGTGCTCGGGCTGTCCGAACTGCTGCTCAACGCGATCGAGCACGGCAACCTCGGCCTCACGTACGACGACAAGTCGCGGATGCGCGAGGACGGCACCTGGGACGTCGAGGTCTCCCGCCGGCTGTCCCTTCCCGAGTACGCACGGCGCGCGGTGAACCTCGAGTTCCGGCGCAGCGGCGACGCGGTCGAAGTACTGATCACCGACGAGGGCGACGGCTTCGACTGGCGGCCGTACCTCGAGCTCGATGCGTCGCGTGCGTTCCATGCACACGGCCGCGGCATCGCGCTCGCGCGCAAGCTGAGCTTCCAGTCCATGGAATACCTCGGCAAGGGCAACCAGGTGCTGGCCAGGCTCGCGCCGCGCACGGCGCACGGCACGCAGGACACGCGCGCCCCGGAACAGGCGACCGCCTGATGCTGATCCTGGTCATCGACGACGTGGCGCTCAACCTGAAGCTGATGGAGCACCTGATCCGGCGCCTGCCCGACTGCACGCCGGTGCTGTTCGAATCCTCGGCAGAGGCGCTGGCCTGGTGCGAAGGCAACGATCCAGACCTGGTGATCGTCGACTACATGATGCCTGCCCCCGACGGCCTCGAGTTCGCGGCCCGATTCCGGGAACTGAAGGGCAAGGCGGACACCCCGATGCTGATGGTGACCGCGAACACCGAACTCGAGATCCGCTACCGCGCGCTCGAGGCGGGCATCAACGACTTCCTGACCAAGCCGATCGACCGCACGGAACTGCTCTCGCGGGCGCGCAACATGCTCCGCCTGCGCGAAGCGCAGAAGCACCTGGCGGACCGTGCGGCCTGGCTTGAATCGGAAGTGCGCATCGCCACCGAAGAGATCGCCGCGCGGGAACTCGAGACGATCGTGCGGCTGGCGCGCGCGGCGGAGTTCCGCGACCCCGAGACCGG
>JAIENF010000591.1 GCA_019751575.1 Burkholderiales bacterium | reverse complement strand
GGCGAGCCGGCCGCGCAGGTTGTCGAGGCCTTCGGTGACCAGTTCACCGGGGTGCGCGGGCAGGTCCTTCGCACCGCCATCGACCTTGATGCCGGGGATGATGCCCTGGTCTTCCAGCAGCTTCGGGAACGCCACGCCGCCCAGCGACTGCTGCCTGATCGTCTCGTCGAACAGGATCACGCCGCTGATGTACTTGCCGATGTCCGGCGTCGTGAACAGCAGGTCCCGGTAGGTGCGGCGGTTCGGCTCGGTGTTCTCGACATTGACGCCGGCGAAGCGCTTGGCGACGGTGGCGCTGCTCTCGTCGGCGGCCAGCAGGCCCTTGCCCGCGGCGACCATGCCTGCCGCGGTGGCGGCCATCAGCTTCTTGTCCATCGATGCTCTCTCCTGGTGAACGGTGGTTCGGTTGGTTCGTCTGCTTCTGTCAGGGCTTGCGGTGTTCGCCCACGCGAACGACCTTCATCGTGTTGGTGCCGCCGGCCTTGCCGAACGGCTCGCCGATGGTGATGATGATCAGGTCCCCGACCTGCACCGCGCCGCGCTTCAGCAGTTCGTCCTCGGCGGCATTCAGCGTCTCTTCCGGGTCCTTCGACTTCACCGCGAAGTTGACCGGGTACACGCCCCGGAACAGCGTCACCCGGCGGCGCGTCTCGACCAGCGGCGTCAACGCATAGATCGGCACCATCGAATCGTTGCGCGACATCAGTTGCGCGGTCTTGCCGCTCTGGGTCAGCGCGGCGATCGCCTTGATCGGCAGGTAGTTGGCCGTGGACATCACGGCCCGGCCGATCGCGCTCTCGACATCGCGGGCTGCGTCGTCGCCGGCCCGCCGCTGGTCGCTCGAAGAGAGGTCGGCCTTCTCGGCCTCGATGCAGACCCGGGCCATCGCCTGCACCGTCTCGACCGGGAACTGGCCGGCCGCGGTCTCGGCGGAGGTCATCACCGCATCGGTGCCGTCGAGCACGGCATTGGCGCAATCGGACACCTCGGCACGGGTCGGGATCGGCGAGTTGATCATCGATTCCATCATCTGGGTGGCGGTGATCACCAGCTTGTTCCGCGCACGCGACAGCCGGATCATCCGCTTCTGCAGCGCCGGGATCACCGCATCGCCGACTTCCACCGCGAGGTCGCCGCGCGCGACCATGATGACGTCCGACGCGTCGATGATCTCTTCCAGCGCGGTGATCGCCTCTGCGCGTTCGATCTTCGCGCAGATCAGCGCCTTGCCGCCTGCCTTGTGCAGCAGGCTGCGCGCCCACTCGATGTCCTCGCCCGAGCGGGGGAACGACACGCCGAGGTAGTCGGCCTTCAGTTCCGCCGCGGTCCGGATGTCCTCCATGTCCTTCTCGGTCAGCGCGGGCGCGGACAGGCCTCCGCCCTTGCGGTTGATGCCCTTGTTGTTGGACAGCACGCCGCCCTGGTCGACGATGGTGTGGATCTGCGGCCCTTCGACCGAGATCACCGTCAGCACGATCAGGCCGTCGTTGAGCAGCAGCGTGTCGCCGGGCCGCACGTCTTCCGGCAGGCTGACGTAGTCGAGTCCCACGCGCTCGTCGTTGCCCAGCTTGCAGGTGGCGTCGAGGATGAACTTTGCCCCTGCCTTGAGCATCGTCTTGCCGTTTTCGAACTTGCCGATGCGGATCTTCGGACCCTG
>JAIENF010000271.1 GCA_019751575.1 Burkholderiales bacterium | reverse complement strand
TCGGGCCCCTGCAGGCCGAGCAGCACGCCCTGGGCTTCCGACTTGTGCAGGATGTCGGCCGACACCACCTTCATCGCGAGGCGCTGCGCGCCGAAATGCGCCGCGACATCGGCCGCCTCGAGTGCGCTGCGCGCCAGGCGGTAGTCGGGCATCTCGACGCCGTACATCTGCAGCAGGTCGCGTGCCTCGGTCTCCAGCAGGTCGCGGCCCGCGGCGAGGGCGTCGTCGATCATGCGCACGGCAGCCGCTTCCGTCCGTTGCACGGACGTCGGCGCCCGCGGCAGCGCATTGCGCGCGCGCGCAGCCGACGCATCGGCCGCGCAGGCAAGGCACTGCACGGCTACTTCGACATGGCGCTGGAACGGCACGCCCGCCTCGCGCAGGATCCGCAACGACTGCGTCTTCAGTTCGGCGTAGTGGCTCTGCACGATCACCGGCTTGCCGTACTCGCGCATCATCGCGCCGAGTTCGGCGCAGACCGCATGTTCGGCCGGTGCCGCCTGCTCGCCGAACCGGTCGGCATAGCCGCCGAGCAGGCCGACGATCAGCACCGCGTCGATCGCCGGATCTTCCAGGATCGCGCGCACGATCGGCCCGTAGTACTCGGCGCGCGGATCGGTGCCGCCGCCGGCATCGACCGGGTTGTCGATCGCGGTTGCGTTCGGGACCACGGCGTGGATGCGCGCCTGGGTCTGCTGCGACAGTTGCGCCAGCACCAGCCCCTGCTCGACCAGCGCATCGGCTGCGACCGTCAGCGGCCCGCCGCCCTCGGACACCACGGCGACGCGCCGGCCTCGCATCGGCGGGAACAGGCTCAGGGCCTCGGCCACCGGATAAAGATGGTACAGGCGCTCGACCACGGTCACGCCCGACTGCCTGAGGGCACCGCGGTTGACCGCATAGGCCCCGGCCAGCGAGCCGCTGTGCGATTTCGCTGCACGCTTGCCTTCGCTGGTGCGCCCCGCGACGTACATCACCACCGGCTTCTTCTGCGTGGTGCGGCGGGCGACCTCCCGGAACGCCGCGGCATTCCTGAAACCTTCGAGGTAGAGCATCACGGCCGACACGGCTGGATCCTCGCCCAGGCATTCCAGGTACTCGTGGAACTCGATATCCGCCTGGTTGCCCACGCTGAGCATCGTGTTGATGCCCATGAAGCCATGCGTGCGCGCCTGCATGACGATCGAGGTGACGCAGTTGGCCGAGTTCGACAGCAGGCCGAGCGGGCCGCGGGGGATGTCGGGCAGGCCCCAGGCGTTGCAGCCCAGGCGCGCGCTGAACATGCCGTTGGTGTTCGGGCCGATCAGGCGAACGCCGTGCAGGCGCGCGAGCGCGACCACCTCGTCCTCGAGGATGCGTCCCTGCTCGCCGATCTCGCTGAAGCCGGCGGCGAGCAGGATCGCCCCCTTCACCTTGCGCCGTCCGCATTCCTCGATCACCGCCTTGACCGTGTGCGCCGCGGTGCAGATCACCGCCAGGTCGAGTTCGCCCGGCGCATCGGTGATCGACGGATAGCAGGGGAAGCCGAGGATCTCCTTCTCGCGCGGGTTGATCGGGATGATCGTGCCGGCGTAGTGGTCCGACATGAGCGACTGGATCGCCCGGTTGCCGCGCTTGACCGGATCCTTCGAGGCACCGACGATCAGGAT
>JAIENF010000250.1 GCA_019751575.1 Burkholderiales bacterium | reverse complement strand
GCCGGGATGGCCGATGCTCGCGAACAGGTCGGCGTGGCCGCGGTAGCGTGCGATGTCTGCATTGCCGTTGCGGTCGAAGTAACCATACAACCGGGGACCCAGGGTCAGGTTCCAGCCCGCGGGGTCACCGAAACGCAGCATCGGGCGCACGAACGCCGTGTTGATGCTGCGCGACGACGGCCCGTCGCGCCCGTTCGACTCGTGGTCGAACCCGGTGGCAATGCCCAGCCGCACGACCTTGTCCGCCGAGGTCCACAGCGCGTCGTCGCGGTAGAAGAGGCTGGGCCGGTAGCTGGAATCACGGAACGGCGCGGAATCGGACTGCAGGTCCCAGAGCGCCGTCTGGGTGTAGCCGAAATACAGGTTCCGCAGCGGCGTGAAGTTCCTGGCCAGGTCACCGTCTTCGTTGAAGAAGCGGTACTTGAAGGAGATCTGGAAACGCGCATTCCGCCGCTGGCGGTCGCCGAAGGCGATGTAGACCGGTTCATGGGCCGAGATGGCGCTGCCCAGCCGATCGGTCAGCGGCAGCCTGGCCGGCACCGGTCGCGCCAGGGCCGAAGGATCCGGAGCCGGCGATGCGCTGCCCTCGGGCACTGGCCAGTCGGCGAATGCGACGAGTGGCGATCCGCCAGCGGAGGTCCGGAAAACCGTGGCGCCCGCCACGGTCGATGGCAGGTCGATACGGTACCGGATCCGGCGGAACTGTCCGGGGCCGAGGGTGACCTGCCCGGCCCGCGTCGCATCCGTCGGGGACAGCGTTCCCTGCAATGCATGCTCGCGGCCGCCGGCAACGACCATTACTTCGATCGAGGCAGGCACCGCCACCGACTGCTCTGCATCGCCTTCATTGAGCACCGTCCAGACCAGCGTCGCCTCGCGTCCGGAAGCGCCCGCCGGGTCGACCGAAAGCGCAGCCGCCGGCCTGCCCACCCGTGCGTCCGTCTGCACGATCGCTCCGGACGGCGGGACGACGGCACGGGTGGCCGCGGCCTGTGCATTCGCATCCAGCGAGGCGAAGCTCGCCAGCAGCGCGATCAGGACCGGCACGCGGCAGCAGCCGTGCGCGACTCCGGCGGTCCAGGGACGCACGTCCCGGGCATGCCGGTGCCCGGATGCGGCCATGGGACACGCCCGGGCCGGGCTTGGAGGGCGCAGGAAGTTCGTCACCTCCGGATGCTACGATAACGCGAGCCGTGCACGTCATTCGCGTGCCCTGCACATCACGTCCACGCCCGGCCGGCTGTGCCCGCCCGGGCGGACCGCCCTGCCCAACCGCCCTTCCGGAAAACCACGACATGTCGATCGGCTTCTGCATCCATCCCCGCCCGGCGCGCCCCGCGCGATCGCTGGTCTCGAAGTTCAAGGGCGTCGTCTGCGCCCATCTGTCGGACAACATGTCGCGGCTGGCGGGCAGCGACGCCGCGCTGAGACCGTGGCACCGGAAAGGCCAGTTGCTCGGGGTTGCCCTCACCGTGCGCGTGCCGGCCGGCGACAACCTGATGGTCCACAAGGCGATCGACATCGCCCAGCCGGGCGACGTGATCGTGGTCGATGCCGGCGGCGCCACCGCCCAGGCAATCATCGGTGAGATCATGTCCTCGATGGCCGCAGCCCGTGGCGCGGTCGGCATGGTGATCGACGGCGCGA
>JAIENF010000622.1 GCA_019751575.1 Burkholderiales bacterium | reverse complement strand
GCCAGGTACAGCACGACCAGCAGCACCAGGCCCCAGCGTGCCCAGGCCGCCCACCACGGCGTGACGAAGAAATGTGCCTCCAGGATGCTCGACACCGAATGGGCCAGCGCCATCACGCCGGGCATGTCGGTGGCAATCGGCGTGACCAGGGTCGCGCCGATGCCCGCCGCAGTCGGGCCGATGATCACGATCTTGTCGCGGTACTTCGACGCCGGGACGCGACCGTTCAGCACGTCCTGGAACGAATCGGGGGCGAACGCCGGCCGGCCCTCGGCGCCGCGGTACCAGAACGTCTGCATCAGCATCCGCGGGTCGGTGCGGATCGACAGCTTTCCGAGCCGCAGGCCGTTGCCGTACTCGACCTGGATGTCCCGGGGCGCGAGGTTCAGGCTCCTGGCCGCCAGCAGCAGCGCCATCGAAGGGAAGTACTGGTCGTAGTGGCGTACGACCAGTGCGTCCGAGCGCACCGCTCCGTCGATGTCGAGCGGGTTGTTCAGGTGGCCGATGCCGGCGGCACCCGTGCCGACCTCGGCAAAGGGGACGATCGGAATCCGTCCGGACAGCGGCAGGTCGGTGACATCGATCGCGTTGCCGGCAGCAGCCACGGTGTTGCGGACCACGTAGTCGGGCAGCGCCCCGTCGGGATTGCCGATCGGCTCGCGGTCGAACTGCTGGAACAGCATGCCGAGCATCACGTTGCCGGCCCCGCGCACGCTGGCGGCGAGCACCCGGTCGGTGTTCATCGCGGCCTCGGTCGAGGCGACCAGGGCCTGGATGGCTTCGATCTCTTCGGCGGCGGGCGCAGGCAGCGCCTTGAGCACCGGACTCGCCAGCCGCTCGCCGAGCGCCTGGATGTTCGCGTGGCTCGCGTTCCGCGCCGGGTCGAACTGGGGTTCGGTGAAGAACACGGTCTGGCCGATCACCCGTGCCCCGGACTGCGCCAGGATATCGGTGAGCCGGGCGTGGACGTCGCGCGACCACGGCCAGCGGCCGAGGCTGGCGATGCTCTGGTCATCGATCGCGATCACCGCCACCTGGTCGGAAGGCTGGGCAGAACTGAAACGGACACCGAGGTCATATGCCTTGCGTTCCAGCCCCTGCAGGAGTTCGCTGCCGGACAGCAGCACGAAGAGCACCCCGATCGCCAGGCCGATGAACCAGTCGGACTTCCAGAAGCTGGACCCTGTCATCCTGCGGTGCCTGTATCGAGCTGCCTACGTCCATACGCTTGCCTCGGTGACGCAGGCAGGACCTGAACAGGGTCCAGCCTGAGCCGCGGGATCCGGGCAACCCAAAAGCCGCTCGCCAATTCAAGCTGTTTCACCGCGAGCTTACCAAAGCCCCTGATTTATCGCTCATTGTAGCCGGTGCGCCTCGAGAAGACCAAGAAAAAGGGGCCTTGCGGCCCCCGGGTGTCTCTTGAACCGCCAATCGGCGGTGGCGTCAGGTTCCGAGGAAGCTTCCGGCAGCGATCGCACCGCTGGCGGCGTACTCGCCCGCACCCATCTTCTTGCCGTCTTCGGGCTTCACCCGGAGCACCTCGATCCGGCCGCCCTGGCAGCCGACGAAGAAGCCACTGTCGGTCACGTCAGTCACCTCGCCGACCTTCCCCTTGGTGGCACCGAAGGTGCGGTAGGCATGCTT
>JAIENF010000807.1 GCA_019751575.1 Burkholderiales bacterium | reverse complement strand
CGCGTCGATCCACCAGGCCAGCGCGCGGCCCTTGTTCGCCGTGCGCCAGGCGACCAACGCCGTGAGTTCGGCCTTCGACTCCGCCACTTCGCGGATCACCAGTCGGCCCGCCGCAGCCTCGGTGCGTGCCAGCGTTTCGGGCAGGAAGCCTACGCCGAGCCCCATGCGGTGGGCATCGAGCTTGGCCTGCATCGTCGGCACCGTCAGCACATCCTGGCCCGACAGCAGGCCGGTGGTGCGCGGCGGCAGGTTGCGCGCGCTGTCGGCGACGGCTACTGCGCGGTGGCCGAGTATGTCGGCGGCAGGCAGCGGCTCGGGCAGTGCGGCCAGCGGGTGGCCGGGTGCGACGACGAACACGAAGCGCATCGTGCCCATCGGCTGGCTGGCGAAGCCGCCGCCGGTCGGCGCGTCTCCGGAGGCGCCGACCACCAGGTCGGCCCGGCCGCCGGCCAGCGCATCCCAGGTGCCGCCGAGCGTCTCGGACAGCAGGCGCAGCCGGGTGCCGCAGTCGTTGCGATAGAAGCGGGCGACGATCGGGTACAGCGCGGCGATCGAGATGATGGCGTCGACCGCGATCACCAGTTCGGTCTCCCAGCCGGTCGCGACCCGCTTCACCCGCGATTCCAGGTCGGCAGCGATGCGCAGCAGGTGCCTGCCCTCCTTCAGCAGTTCGAGGCCCGCCGGCGTGAGTTTCGCGCGATGCCCGCTGCGGTCGAACACCTTCACGCCGAGGTCGTCCTCGAGCTTCTGCACCGTGTAGGTGAGGGCCGAGGGCACCCGGTGCAGTTCGTCCGCCGCCTGCGCGAAGCTGCCGCGGCGGTCGATCGCGTCAAGGACGGCGAGTGCATCCAGGGTCAGCCGATTCATGTTCGAAAACCTTGAATGTATGTTTCGAGATTTTCCGCTATCACTTCAAGAACCGTATTCATATCATGCATGCAAGAATTCAATCACGTTGATTGAAGAGACAGGAGATCGAACATGGTGACGATCCGCAAAAGCAGCGAACGCGGTCACGCAAACCACGGCTGGCTGGAGGCCCGGCATTCGTTCTCGTTTGCCGGATACCAGGATCCCGAGCACATGGGCTTCGGCCCGTTGCGGGTGATCAACGAAGACCGCGTGCAGGCTGGCCGCGGCTTCGGTAGCCACGGGCATCGAGACATGGAAATCATCACGTACATCCTCGATGGCGCGCTGGCGCACAAGGACAGCATGGGCAACGGCTCGACCATCCGGCCCGGCGACGTGCAGCGCATGAGCGCCGGCCGCGGGGTGATGCACAGCGAGTTCAACCCGTCGAAGGACGAACCGACCCACCTGCTGCAGATCTGGATCGAACCGGACCGGCGCGGCGTCGAGCCCAGCTACGAAGAGACGCATTTCCCGGCCGAGACCCGGCAGGGCCGGCTGCGGCTGATCGCGTCGAACGACGGACGAGAGGGGTCGGTTACGATCCATCAGGATGCGGCGGTCTACGCGACGCTGCTCGATGGCGACGAGACGGTGCGTCAGCCGGTGGCGCCGGGGCGCCGCGCCTATGTGCATGTCGCGCGCGGCGAAGTCGTCGTGAACGGGCAGCCGTTGTCGGCTGGCGATGCCCTGAAGGCCGAAGACGAGCATGAACTGGTGCTCG
>JAIENF010000717.1 GCA_019751575.1 Burkholderiales bacterium | reverse complement strand
GTCGACCAGCGTGGAAACCGTTGCCGGGAACGCCCGTGATACCCATGCGCTCTGTGCGGAGACCGGTGCCTTCGCGGCCGAGGGCGAGCGAGTCGTGCAGGAGGCGTCGCGAAAGGTCGCGGCCATCGCCGATTCGGTGGCCGGTTCGTCGCAGACCATCTCGCTGCTGGGCGAGCGCTCGTTGGAGATCGGGCGCGTCGTCGGCGTGATCCGCGACATCGCGGAGCAGACCAACCTGCTCGCGCTCAACGCGGCGATCGAGGCCGCGCGCGCCGGCGAGCAGGGCCGTGGCTTCGCGGTGGTGGCGGACGAGGTGCGCAAGCTGGCCGAGCGCACGTCGTCATCGACCGGCGAGATCGCGGCCATGGTCGACGCCATCCAGGTCGAGGCAGGGCGTGCCACCGCCAGCATGGAGCAGTGCAGCGAGCAGGTCACGGCGGGCGTGTCCAGGGCCATGGCCGCCGCAGAGGCGCTGTCACGGATCAACGCGTCGGTTGATTCGACGTTGCAGAAAGTGTCCAGCATCGCCGGTTCGATCCGCGAACAGAGCGCGGCGGCCCAGGACATCAGCGGGCATGTCGAGCGGATTGCGTCGATGACCGAGGCCAACACCCTGGCGGCGGACGAGTCGCGCGCGGCCGTGGGCGTGCTCGGGGCATGCGCGGGTCGCCTCAAGGCGAACGTCGGCCGGTTCCGCGTCTGATCGGCGCCGCGGCGGGGGCGGATCAGTCCGCATCTGCTCGCCGCGCACCGACGGTTGCGGTATCGTCCCGCGATGGACATAGCAAACCTTCGCAAGGACTACACGAAAGCCAGCCTGGACGTCGGCGACGTCGATGCCGACCCGTTGCGGCAGTTCGACCTGTGGCTGAAGCAGGCAATCGCAGCCAACGTTCCCGAGCCGACGGCAATGACCCTGGCGACGGTGGACGAAGCCGGGCAGCCGTCCGCCCGGATCGTGCTCCTGAAGGGCTGCGATGCAGGCGGCTTCACGCTGTTCACCAACTACCTCAGCCGCAAGGGCCGTGAACTGGCGGCAAACCCGAAGGCAGCGCTGCTGTTCCACTGGGTCGAACTCGAGCGCCAGGTACGCATCGAGGGCCACATCCATCCGGTACCGCAGGTCGAATCGGACGCTTACTTCGCGCAGCGTCCGCTGGGCAGCCGGATCGGCGCCTGGGCTTCGCCCCAGAGCGAGGTGATCGCCGATCGTGCCGTTCTCGAGCGGCGCCAGGCAGAGGCAGCCGCGCGCCTCGGCGAGCAGCCGCAGCGTCCTCCGCACTGGGGCGGATACCGGCTGGTGCCGGATGCCTTCGAGTTCTGGCAGGGCCGGTCCAGCCGCCTGCACGACCGGATCAGGTACCTGCGGCCACCCGCCGCTGCCGCAGGTTGGCGGATCGACCGACTGGCACCCTGACGTCGCTGCGGGCGCGCGGGCGGCCAGCGGTCCGCGCGCGGCGGGCGGCAGGGTCGTCGCGTGGCGGCAACCCTGAAGGCCGGCTCAGTCGACGCCGCCGCAGCCCTTGCCGCGCAGGGCCTCGTCGACCCAGCTGCGGTCGATCGGCTTGCGGCCGCGGATCGCCTTGAGCACCTTGTCCTCCTTGTCGCACCAGGCGCGCGCGGCGGCGAGCAGGG
>JAIENF010000508.1 GCA_019751575.1 Burkholderiales bacterium | reverse complement strand
CGAGGACGTGCCACGCCTGCCGATGCAGAAGGTCGATCGCATCCTCGCCATCATGCGCGAAAGCGGGCTCACCGCGATGGCCAGTGCAGGCCACGTCAACGGCTGGTTCGGCAACTACGACAAGCTGGGCATGACGCGCCGCTTCTTCCAGGACGTCCTCGGCATCGACCTCGATGCCCAGCGCGAGTTCTTCGTGTACCTTGGCGACTCGCCGAACGACTGCCCGATGTTCGAGTACTTCCCGCATTCGATCGGCGTCGCCAACGTGATGGACGTAAGGGACCGGCTGACATCGCCGCCGACCTACATCACCGCGCGGCGCAGCGGCGACGGCTTCTGCGAAGCCGTGGGCACGCTGTTCGCGGTACGCTGAACCACCCGGCAACGACCGGGAACGACGGGAGGAGCGGCAGATGAAGCAACAGACAACCTCGCACGCGGGCGCGGCCCGGGCAATGCACGGCCTTGCGTCCCTCATGCTGCTGGCGGCTGCCGGCAGCGCGCTGGCGCAGGCCTGGCCGACCAAGCCGATCCGCATCGTCGTGCCGTATGCCGCAGGCGGCCCGCTCGACGATGTCGCGCGCACCCTGGGCGTGCGCATGTCCGAGTCCTGGGGACAGACGGTGGTGGTCGACAACCGGGGTGGCGCGGGTGGCAGCCTCGGTGCCGACATGGTCGCGCGCTCCGCGCCCGATGGCTACACGCTGCTGCTCGGCAACTCGGGGCCGATGACGATCAACCCGAACCTGATGAAGAAGATCCCGTACGACGCGGTGAAGGACTTCGCACCGATGTCGCTGGTGCTGAACTCGCCGATGGTGATGGTGGTCAGTCCGACGCTGCCGGTGAAGGATGTCGCCGGACTGGTGAAGCTCGCGCGTGCGCGGCCGAACGAACTGAACTATGCGTCGGCGGGCGTCGGCAACCTGCAGCACCTGGGCATGGAGTCGGTGCAGGCCAGCGCAGGCATCCGCATGAACCACGTGCCGTACAAGGGCGCCGCGCCCGCGTTCATCGACATCTTCGGCGGGCGCATCGAGCTGATGTTCGCCAACGTGGTCGGCGCGCTGCCGCACATCAAGGCCGGCAAGCTGCGCGCGATCGCGGTGTCGTCGGCGAAGCGCTCCAGCGCGCTGCCCGAGATCCCGAGCGTCGGCGAGACCATGAAGGGTTTCGACATGACCGCATGGATGGGCCTGTTCGGTCCGGCCGGCACGCCGAAGGACATCGTCAACCGCGTGAGCAGCGAAGTGGCGCGCATCGTGCAGCTGCCGGACGTGCGCAGCCGCATGCTCGGCCAGGGCGCCGAGCCGGTCGGCGGCTCGCCGCAGGACCTCGCGGACCTGATGGCGCGCGAGACGGCGCTCTACGCGAAGATCATCAAGACCTCCGGCATCCAGGCCGAGTGACGGCTAGACCGGCAAGGCCGGTTCAGCCGTCGACCTTGATCCCGGCGCTGCGCACGATGCGCGAGAACACGTCGATCTCGTTGCGGATCGCGGCGCCGTACTGTTCCGGGCTGTCCAGCAGTGGCTCGAAGCCCTGCGCGAGCATGCGCTTGCGCAGGTCATCGCCCTTCACCGCGGCGACGATCGTCGAGTGCACGCGCT
>JAIENF010000461.1 GCA_019751575.1 Burkholderiales bacterium | reverse complement strand
AGGGTTCGAAGCGCCCCTGAGCGTCGTGTCGGTCTCGTTGCGGTTCGCATTGGCGTTCAGCGTGATCACCGGCAGCAGGAGCGCGCGGGCCTGCGGGATCCGCTCGCGGGATGCCTGCCAGGCGGCGCGCGCCGACGCGAACTGGGCGTCGTTCTCGCGCGCGAGCCGCTGCATGTCGCCCAGGTCGGCCGCCCGTGCCAGCCCCGGCGGCATCGCCGCGCAGAGCGCGAGCGCGACGAGCAGGCCGGTCGCCAGTCCTGGCCGCTTCAACGGCGGCGACGCAAGCCGTGGTGGCTGCGGCAAGGGTCGCGGATCGGAGCGGTTCATCGAAAGGGCGGATTCCTCAGGGCGCCCGTGCCTCCGGCTGGAGGTCGGCACGCCGCCGGATTATGCATCGGCGCGGGCGCACTGCCTGCCCGCGCCGCATGGACGGTGCGCCACGGCAGCCCGACGGCCAGACTGCCGTAGACTGCAGGCCTGGCGGCCGGGTTCGCGGCTGCGAACCGGGCCGGCGCTGCGCCGATGCGGCGGATCCGTCGATTGCCCGAGACCCTTGCCCGACACCTGTTGTCCGAGACCGTCCATGACCGCTGCCGCGATGCCTTCGTCACCGACCCCACCGCCGCCCGGACCTACCGCCACGCTGGCTGCATTCACCGCCGGCCTGCATCACGACGATATCCCGCGACGGGTGCGCGAACGGGTTAAGGACATCCTCCTCGACACGCTGGCCAGCGCGATCGCCGGCCGTGCCGGGGACGAGACTGCGCAGATCGGCGCACTGGCCGGTGCGCTCGGCCGCTCGGACGAAGCCACGGTGCTCACCGGCGGCGGCAGTTCCCTTGCCGGCGCCGCGCTGTCCAATGCCTACCTGGTCACCGCCGTCACCGTCTGCGACGTGCACCGGCCGACGCTCTTCCACACCACGCCGCAGGTGGTGCCGCCCGCGCTGGCGATCGCCGAGCGCGACGCGTGCAGCGGCAGCGCGCTGCTGGTGGCCGTGGCGGCGGGTCTCGAGGTTTCGGTTCGCGTGGCGCGTGCGATGGACTATCCCGAATTCCGGCGGCGAGGCTGGCATTCGCCGGGCGTGGTCGGGCCGTTCGGCGGCGCCGCCGCCGCTGGCAGCCTGCTGGGGCTGGACGCCGCCCGCCAGTGCCACGCGTTCGCGCTCGCCGGCAGCCAGTCGGCGGGCACCTTCGCCCACTGGGGCACGCCGACCATCAAGTTCCACCAGGCGCGCGGCAGCCTTTCCGGGCTGATGGCGGCATTGCTCGCGGCCGAGGGCTTCCGGGCAAGCAGCGAGATACTCGCGCACCCGGACGGCGGGCTGTTCAACGCGTATTCGAACGGCGGTCTGCCGCAGGAAGTCACCGGTGGATTGGGCGAGACCTGGAAGCTGGAAGAACTCGCCCTGCGCCGCTGGCCGGCGGGCAGTTCGCTGCAGGCGATGATCACCGCGCTGTTCGCGCTGGTCGATGCGCACGGCGTGCAGGCGGGGGGCGTCGAGCGGGTCCGCATCGGCCTGTCGCCGGCGGTCTTCGACATGCACGGCGCCTTGCCCTGGCACGACAAGTTCAAGGCATTGCTCTCCGCGCCGTACATCGCTTCC
>JAIENF010000310.1 GCA_019751575.1 Burkholderiales bacterium | reverse complement strand
GCCGATGCAAAGCCGATTCCCTCGGAGCCGCCGACCACCAGCGCGTGTTCGCCAGCGATGCCTAAGTCCATGTCTTTCCTCGTTCGGTTGTACGGTCGTTGCGTTGTGGCGAAAGGCTGAGCCTCGCGCAGGGTATCAGTCCAGCCGCGTCCCTGACAGTCGCGCCACCTTGCCCCAGAGTTCATGTTGCCGGGCCAGGAACGCGCCGAACTCCGGGCCTGCGAGCGTCGCCGGCACCGCGGCCTGGCTGGTGATCCGTTCGCGCATCGCGGGTTCCTTGACGATCGCGGCGAGGTCGGCGGTCCAGCGTGCCACGACGTCGGTCGGCGTGCCCGCGACCCCCAGCGCGCCGATCCAGCCGACCGCTTCGTATCCGGGAAGCTGTTCGCCGATCGCCGGGATGGCGGGTGCGGCCGCGACCCGCTCACGGGTCGTCACGCCGATCGCGCGCAGCTTTCCGGACTGGATCGACGGCAGCGCCGAGGTGAGGCTGTCGACCATCAGCGTCACGTGCCCGCCGAGCAGGTCCTGCAGTGCGGGACCGCTCCCCTTGTAGGGTACGTGGACCATCTTCACGCCGGCCATGCTGGTGAACAGTTCCCCGGCCAGGTGCTGCGAGGTGGCCGGTCCCGCCGACGCATACTGCACCTGCCCCGGCCGTGAACGGGCAAGCGCGAGCAGTTCCTTGACCGACCGCGCGGGCAGGCTCGGATGGGCGACGATCACCAGGGGGAGGGCCACGATCTGGGCCAGCGGCACGAAGTCCTTCTGTGCGTCGTACGGGAGCTTCGAGAACACGTGCGGATTGATCGAGATCGGCCCGGCCGATCCCATCAGTACCGTGTAGCCGTCCGGCTTCGCGCGGGCCGCGGCTTCGGCGCCGATCATGCCGGCACCGCCCGCCCTGTTCTCGACGATCACCGGCTGGCCCCACGTGGCCGACAACCGTTCGGCGGCGATCCGGGCGAAGGTGTCGGCCGCCTGCCCGGGTGGAAACGGCACGATGATTCGGGCAGTGCGCGCGGGGAAGGTCTGTGCGGCGGACGGCAGGCTTGCGACCGAACACAGCCCGGCTACCGTGACCGCTGCAGCGGCTCGAATGATCGGTATCATCTGTCATCCTCCTCCGGAAGGTTGCGCAGGATAGCAGACCCGATCAACAGCCGAGGCGCGTCCCAGATGAATGAACCCGTACCCCATGACCTGATCGTGCACGATGCGCCGGTGGCCCGCGCACCCAGCGATGTACTGTTCGGCAGCGATGCCGTCGCCGAGACGCTGAAGCGGCTCGACATCCCGTTCATCGCGCTCAACCCGGGTGCGAGCTATCGCGGCCTGCATGACAGCATCGTCAATTACCTCGGCAACCGCGCACCGCAGATGATCCTCTGCCTGCACGACGAGCATGCGGTGCATATCGCGCAGGGCTACTGGAAGGCGTCGGGCCGGCTGATGGCCTCCGCGCTGCATTCCAACGTCGGCCTGATGCATGCATCGATGCCGATCTTCAATGCCTGGTGCGACCGCACCCCGGTGCTGATCCTCGGCGCGAACGGCCCGATGGACGCCGCTCGCCGGCGTCCGTGGATCGAGTGGATCCACACCTG
>JAIENF010000721.1 GCA_019751575.1 Burkholderiales bacterium | reverse complement strand
CACCACCACCTTCCCCACGCCCCCCTTCGGAATCTCGCTGAAATCCACCGGGCAGCCCCAGGCCTGCGCCATGTAGAAGCCGTTGGGCATCGACTTGATGAAGTCCATGTCGAAGCGGTCGGCGAAGGCCGCGGTCTCTTCCGCCAGCCGCAGCGGATCGAGGTCGGTGCCCGGCAGGTGGGTCCAGAAGCCGTAGGGCGGACGGTCGACCGGCGCGCAACGCAGCGCGGCCTTCAAGCGGGAGACGCGTTCGGAAGATTCCATGCGGCGAGCATGCCCGAACACGGCAGGCGATTCCATACGCGGATACGATCGACCATCACGGAGGAAAAACGATGACCCACGCCAGGAACCCGGCCCCGCCGAGCCCCCGTCGCCGCCGACTGGTCGCCGCCACCGGCGCCACGCTCGCCACCGGCCTCGCCGGCAGTCTTGGCGCAACGTCCACACCGGCCCGTGCCCAGCAACCCGCCGGCAAGCCGATCCGCCTGATCGTCCCCTATCCCGCCGGCGGCGGCACCGACGCACTCGCCCGCACGATCGCCCCCGAACTCGCCGACACCCTCGGCCAGCCGGTGATCGTCGACAACCGCCCCGGCGCCAACGGCATCATCGGCAGCGACGCGGTCGCCCGCTCGAAGCCCGACGGCAGCACCTTCCTGCTGACCATCGCCAGCCACACCATCAACCCGCTGCTCTACACCCGGCTGCCCTACGACAACGACAACGACCTCGTGCCGGTGACCCTGGTCGCCGAGTACCCGTTCGTGCTGGTGGTGCACCCGGCGCTGCCGGTGAAGAGCGCGAAGGACTTCATCGCGCTCGCCCGCAAGCGCAAGGGCGAGGTCACCTACGCCTCGTCCGGCAACGGCAGCGGCCCGCACCTGGGCATGGAGCTGCTGGCCGCGATGGCCGACATCGAGATGATCCACGTCCCGTACAAGGGCGCCTCGCCCGCCACCACCGACCTGCTCGGCGGACAGGTGCAGGCGATGCTCAACAACTTCCTCGCCTCGGCCTCGCTGATCCGCGCCGGACGCCTGCGCCCGCTGGCGGTGACCAGCCTGAAGCGCTCCGCCGCGATGCCCGAGCTGCCGACGCTCAATGAATCCGCACTGCCCGGTTTCGAGGTGAACGGCTGGTACGGGATGTTCGCCCCGCGCGGCACCACGCCCGCGGCCGCGACCGCGATGCAGGAGGCCGTCGCGAAGGCGATGCGCCGCCCCGCGGTGGCCGAACGCCTCGCCGGCGACGGTGCGGTGGCAGTGACCAACACCCCGGCCGCGTTCGCGAAGTACCTGCGCGCCGACAGCGAGAAGTGGGCGAAGGTGATCAAGCGCGCGAAGGTCGCGCCCGAGACGCTCTGACCGGACCTATACCGATGCCCCTCTTCCAACGCCCCGGCCAGCCCGACCTGCACTATCACCTCGACGACTTCACAGACCCCTGGCGCCACGCCCCGCTGCTGATCCTGCAGCATGGCAACGGCCGCTCCGCCGAGTTCTGGTATCGCAGCGTCCCGTACCTGTCGCGCTTCTACAAGGTGGTGCGGCCGGACATGCGCGGCCTCGGCAAGTCAGGGACCAACTTCGACC
>JAIENF010000360.1 GCA_019751575.1 Burkholderiales bacterium | reverse complement strand
ACGATCATCGATGCCGACCAGATCCTGGTGATGGAGCAGGGCCGGATCATCGAGCGCGGCACCCACCGCGAACTGCTTGCCGCCGGCGGCCAGTATGCGCAGATGTGGACGTTGCAGCAGCAGGAGCGGGCAGCGTCCGCCCGGGAACCCGGTGCCGGCCCGGTGACCTGACCCGTGGCGCGAGGCACGGATGCGAGGATTCTTCTCAACAGAGGTTGCCAAGTCACGGTTTTCGTTATCTAATCGGCGAAATCCAACCGCACCCGGTGCGCTAAAGTACACGCCGGCGGTGTCGATAATTGCTGATTGAATGCGCCTAGACTGCCCGTCGGCTGCTCGTCGACCGCCCGCTGCACCGGCTCAGGGATCCGAACCGTGACGAATCGCTCGCTCAAGAACCTGCTGTCGATGGCTGGCCTGCTGGCCGTGATGACAATGCTCCCGGTCGAACAGGTCCTGGCCCAGGCGCAGTCCTCGGCCAAACGAGACGCGGCACCGCGCAAGCCGGCCGTCACCAAGCCGGCCCGCCCGGCTGCGGCGGCGCCGCGCAAGAAGGCCGCAGCCGCCGCCCCAGGCAGGCAATCGAGCGCACGTCCCGCGGCGCGCGTACGCACGACGATCCCGGCGCACGGCCGGGCTGCGTCGAAGGCGACCCAGGTCCCTGCCGCACGCGCCACGCAGGTATCGATGCGCCAGCGTCCCGACACGCCCCGTTCGGCCGAAGCGCCGGGCGACCTGGTCGTCCGTTCGACCGCAGTGCTGGTCGCTTCGCAGGCGACCGGCCAGTCCCTGTTCTCGCGCAACGACGACAAGGTGCGCTCGATCGCGTCGATCACCAAGGTGATGACCGCGATGGTGGTGCTCGACTACAACCAGCCGATGGACGAGCTGGTCACCATCACCGAGGAAGACATCGACGCCACGCGGCGCCTCGGGTCGCGCCTGGCCGCAGGCACCACGCTCACCCGTGGCGAGATGCTGCGCCTTTCGCTGATGTCCTCCGAGAACCGTGCGACGGCGGCGCTCGCGCGCACTTCGCCCGGCGGGACGCGCGAGTTCATCGCGCAGATGAACATCAAGGCGCAGGCGCTCGGCATGCACAACTCGCGCTTCGAAGATTCCACCGGGTTGCACAGCGGCAACGTTTCCACCGCACAGGACCTCGTGCGCCTGGTCACCGCCGGCATGCGCTACCCCACGATCCGCGAGTTCTCGACCACTTCCGGCGTGCTGGTCGACACCCCGGGCAACCGTGCTGCCCATGTCCAGTTCAACAATTCGAACCAGCTGGTGGCGAGCCCCGAGTGGGAGATCGGCCTGTCGAAGACCGGGTTCATCCGCGAAGCGGGCCGTTGCCTGGTGATGCAGACCCGCATCAACGGCGAAGACATGGTGATCGTGCTCCTCGATTCCGACGGCCGCTTCTCGCGCATCGGCGACGCCAACCGGATCCGCCGCTGGGTCGAGAGCGGCTTCTCGCTGCGCCTGATCTGAGCGCGCCCGATCGGGTCGATGCGACCCGATCGACGGCGGCTGGCCGGGATGCCGCGGGACACCGATCGGCGTCCCCCGCTGCGCATGG
>JAIENF010000113.1 GCA_019751575.1 Burkholderiales bacterium | reverse complement strand
GCCCCGCTGCTGGTGATCGGGCGCCACGAGGACATCGACCGGCTGGTCCGGCGCGACCCGCGCCTGGCACGGCCGCCGGCGCTCGCGCGCATGCCCGATGCCGCACTCTGGGCCGCACGCTCAGCCAGCGGCGCCCCACGCGTGTTCGTCTCGGTCGAGGACACCGCGTCGCTGATCGACCTGCATCGCCGGGCCCCGCACTATGGCGCCCAGGGACATGTGGGCTTTCGCAATGGGCGAGCAATCGCGTCTGGCGTCGGAGCGATCGAGACCCGGAAGGTTCCGGTTTCACCCTGATCCTGCCGAGGGTGGCCGCCTTAGTCGCTCGATGCATATGCATGGAACGATAAAGACGTTCTGGTCGTCGTCGGTGCGCGCTACCCTTGCGGCCCCTCAGACTGCGAACCAATCCCGATGCGCCACAGAACGCCCTCCACGCACCGTGTCCACGCCGTGCTCCTGACCCTGCTGCTGGCGGGTGCCTCGTCGATGCTGGCCTCCGCGAGCGCCCATGCGAACGACATCCGGTTCCCGACGCGACCGGTGCGCTTCATCGTCGGCAACACGGCAGGCAGCGGCGCCGACCTCGCCGCCCGCATCGTCGCGCGCGCGCTGACGGACGCCTGGAAGGAGCCGGTGGTCGTCGACAACCGCGGCGGCGTCGGTGGCCTGCTCGCGGCCGAGATCGTCGCCAAGGCCGAACCGGACGGGCAGACGCTGATGCTCGCGCAGGAAGGTGCCATCATCATCGCGCCGGCCATCCAGCGCAGCACGGGCGTCGATCCGCAGAAGGCGCTGGTGCCGGTGGTCAACCTCGCCGACACCGATTACGTGCTGATCGCATCGGCGAAGTCCGGCATCCGCTCCGTGGATGACCTGCGCGCGCTCGCGCTGAAGCAGCCCGGCCAGCGCACGTTCGCCTCGGCCGGCGTCGGCTCGGTGCACCATCTCGGCTTCGAGCAGCTGAACCAGCTGCTCGGCATCTCGATGGTGCATGTGCCGTTCAAGGGCGGCCCGCCCGGCGCGGCCGAGGTCGCGGCCGGCAACGTCGATGCGATGTTCGTGTCGCCCGCGGCCGCCATGGGCTTTGCCACCGCTGGCCGCGTCAGCGCCATCGCGACCGGCGGCGTGAAACGCAATCCGCAGTTCGCGGCGGCACCCGCGATCGGCGAGACCTACAAGGGCTTCCGCGTGGTGAGCTGGTTCGCACTGTTCGCACCGGCGAACACGCCGTCGCGGGTGCTGGAAAAGATCGCGCGCGATGCCACCGAGGTCGTCCGCTCCGCCGAGATCCGTGCGCAGCTCGCCGCGCAGGGGATCAATGCCGTGGGCGGCACGCCGAAGCAGATGGCAGACCTGGTGCGCTCGGACATGCGCACGTACGGCGACACGATCAAGCGGCTGAAGATCACGGCGGAGTGACGGGCCCGCGCGCATCCCGGGTCGCGGCCGCGCGGTCGCGGTAGAATCCCGCGATCGGCGCTGTCGGCCGGTCCACGCCCCGGTAGCTCAGTGGATAGAGCAGCCCCCTCCTAAGGGGCAGGTCGGACGTTCGATTCGTCTTCGGGGCGC
>JAIENF010000434.1 GCA_019751575.1 Burkholderiales bacterium | reverse complement strand
GCTGGGTGTCGCAGCCGGGGTGGGCCGCGGCCAGTTCGGTGAGCGCCGAGTCATCGGCCATCAGGCGCTCGCGCCAGCGTTCGATCGAATGCTGGAGCGCGACCTCGGCCGCGGAGGTGCCGTCCCAGATGGAAAACTGTGCCTCGATGTTCGCCGGATCGATGTCGCGCATCAGCCGGCCGATGTACTGGAGCTGCCGGCGGCGCGCCTCGTGGCGGGTGATCGACCGGCATTCGCGTACCGCGTCGAACAGGGCCTCGGGCAGGCCGAGGCCCTGCAGCCGCTCCTTCGGCAGTTCGACCAGGCGGGCGCCAAGCGCCTGCAGGTCGTGCGCTGCCTGCTTCAGCCGGGTCTTGCTTGGCGGCAGGGGCGGCAACTGCTCGAGATCTTCGGATTCTGTCATGTCGGGGAGGGACGCCGGGACGGACGTCTGGATGTGCGCGGGGTGGGTTGTCGGGGCACTGTTATCATAAGTATCGCCTTTCCTGCGCAAGTTAGTGACCCCCGCGTGAGCCCCCAAAGATGAGCAATGCCCGATTCAGCCTGTCCGAAGACACCCTGAAGCAGATCGCGGCCGACGCGCTCGCCCATGCGAAGGCGCTCGGCGCCAGCGCGGCCGACGCCGAAGTCAACGACGGTTTCGGCCAGGGCGTGACCGTGCGCTCGCGCGAGGTCGAGACGATCGAGTACACCCGGGACAAGTCGCTCGGCATCACCGTCTACCTCGGCCAGAAGCGCGGCTCGGCCAGCACGTCCGACTTCACCCCGAAGGCGATCCGCGACACGGTCGAGGCGGCGCTGACCATCGCCCGCTACACGGCCGTCGACGACTGCGCCGGCCTGCCGGATGCGCACCGGCATCCGCTGACGCTGCCTGAACTGGACCTCTACCATCCGTGGGACGTCCCGGTCGAGACCGCGATCGAGATCGCCAGCCGCTGCGAGGCGGCGGCGCTCGACTTCGATCCGCGCATCACGAATTCGGAAGGCTCGAACATCTACACCCAGCAGTGGCATTTCGTCCATGCCAACTCGAACGGCTTCGTCGGCGGCTACCCGACGTCACGCTACAGCCTGTCCTGCTCGGTGATCGGCGGGCAGGGCGACGACATGCAGCGCGACGACTGGTACACGGCGGCGCGGCGCGAGGATGAACTCGAATCGGCGGAGTCCGTCGGCCGGCGCGCAGCCGAGCGTACGGTGCGCCGCCTCGACGCGCGCAAGCTCGACACGCTGCAGGCGCCGGTGCTGTTCGATGCCACGCTCGCCGGTGGGCTGATCGGACATTTCGTCGGCGCTGTCTCCGGTGGTGCGCTGTACCGCAAGTCGACCTTCCTGCTCGACAGCCTCGGCACCCAGGTGTTCTCGCCCAACGTCCACCTGCGCGAGGCGCCGCACCTGCTGCGCGGGCTGTCCAGCGCACCGTTCGACGACGAGGGCGTGGCCACGGCCACCCGCGACGTGGTCAGTGCCGGCGTGGTGCAGGGCTACTTCCTCGGTACCTACTCGGCGCGCAAGCTGGGCATGCAGAGCACCGGCAACGCCGGCGGCAGCCACAACCTCTCGC
>JAIENF010000616.1 GCA_019751575.1 Burkholderiales bacterium | reverse complement strand
GCTGCATGTCGATCACGATCAGCGCGGTGTTCTCCGGCTCGAACCGGAACGGGCAGGGCAGTGCATCGACCGCGTGCATCGGTGGCTCCGGTGTGGTCGTTCGGTGGCAGGCCGCCGCTCAGCGGCCGGCGATGGCCGGGACGCCCATGATGTAGGTCTGCCGCACGTTCCGATCGTCGCCGAGGATCATCAGCGCGAACAGGCGTTCCTCCAGCGTGCGCGCCCGCGCGCCGCGGCGCGCGCCGATGGCGGTTGCCGCCGGGTCGAGCACCACGAAATCGGCCTCGCGGCCGGGCAGAAAGCTGCCGATCCGGTCGTCCAGCCCGAGCGCGCGCGCGCCACCCATCGTCGCCAGATGGAACGCCCGCTGTGCCGACAGCTGCTGGCCGGTCATGCGCACCACCTTGTAGGCCTCGGCCATGGTGCGCAGCATGCTGAAGCTGGTGCCGGCGCCGACGTCGGTCGCGAGGCTCACCTGCACGCTGGCTGCATCTGCCGCGGCGAGGTCGAACAGGCCGCTGCCGAGGAACAGGTTCGAGGTCGGGCAGAACGCGACTGCCGCCTCGGCCAGCGCCATGCGCCGCCGGTCCTCGTCGTCCAGGTGGATGCAATGCGCATAGACCGAGCGTCGCAGCAGGCCGTAGCGCTCGTAGATGTCGAGGTAGCTGCGCGCCTGCGGGAACAGCGAACGCGCCCAGGCAACTTCGTCGACGTTCTCGGCGACATGGCCCTGCACCATCACGTCGGGGCGCTCCCGGGCCAGCTGCCCTGCCAGCGTGAGCTGTGCCTCCGAGGAGGTGCAGGCGAAGCGGGGCGTGATCGCATAGCCGAGCCGGCCGTTGCCGTGCCAGCGCTCGATCAGCGCCCTCGACTCGTCATAGGCCGAGCGCGGGGTGTCGCGCAGGTCTTCCGGGCAGTTGCGGTCCATCATCGCCTTGCCGGCGACCAGGCGCAGGTTGCGTGCCGCGGCTGCCTCGAACAGCGCGTCGATCGACGTGCGATGCACGGTGCCGAACACCAGCGCGGTGGTGGTGCCGTTGCGCGCGAGCTCGTCGAGGAAGAACTCCGAGGTCGCGCGTGCGCAGGCCGGGTCGGCGAAGCCGCGTTCGACCGGGAAGGTATGTCGCTCCAGCCACTCGAGCAGGGTGCTGCCGCCCGATGCGATGACATCGGTCTGCGCATGGTGGACATGGGTGTCGACGAACCCGGGCAGGATCAGGCAGCCGGCATGGTCGGTGACCGGCGTACCGGAGGGCAGGGTGGCCAGCAGCGGCGCCGCGGGGCCGATGCGCTGCACCCGTCCATGCTCGACGACCAGCAGGCCGTCTTCGAAATGCTCGGTGCCTTCCATGCCGGACCGGGGATCCGAAGGGAAGTGCAGCACCGAACCACGAACAGCGAATAGGGGACCCCTGCGGATACCATCCGGACCCGAGTCTTGAACCATCAGGTTCAAGAGTGGTTGCCTTCCGAGCACCTCAGGTACGTCCGGCGTGGGACGCGCACACAGCGCTCTGTAGGTCGGCAACCGTAGTTACCGCATTGGTTCAAGAGATTCCGATCC
>JAIENF010000179.1 GCA_019751575.1 Burkholderiales bacterium | reverse complement strand
GGTCGCGCTGGTGCCCGCCGTTGCATCGGCGCAGGGCAGCTATCCCCAGCGCCCGGTGCGCGTGATCATTCCGTTCGCGCCTGGCGGCGGCACCGATGCGGTCGGCCGCGTGCTCGCGCAGCAGCTCGGCGAGCGCCACGGACAGACGTTCATCGTCGACAACCGGCCGGCCGGCAGCGGCATCGTCGGTGCGCAGATCGTGTCCCAGGCGCCACCGGATGGCCATACGCTGCTGTTCACGTTCAGCGCGTTCGCCAGCAGCGCGCGGCTGGTCGAGAAGCTGCCGTACGATCCGGTCCGCGACTTCACGCCGATCACCCTGGCGACCACCTCGCCGCTGCTGCTGATGGCGCATCCTTCGCTGCCGGTGTCGAACATGAAGGAACTGGTCGCCTACGTGAAGGCGAACCCCGGCAAGCTCAACTACGGCTCCTCGGGCCCGGGCTCGCCGCCGCACCTGGGCATGGAACTGCTGATGTCGCTGACCGGCCTGTCGATGTCGCACATCCCCTACAAGGGCATCGGACCGGCGACCGCCGCGCAGCTCGGCAACGAAGTGCAGCTCGCGTTCACGCCGGTGCTGGTCGGCCTTCCGCACCTGAAGAGCGGGCGGCTGAAGGCGATCGCCTCGGGTGCGCCCAGGCGTTCCGCGGCGGTGCCCGACATCCCGACCGTGGCCGAGTCGGCTGCACTGCCGGGCTTCGACGTCAGCGGCTGGTGGGGCCTGCTCGGACCGGCAAAGCTGCCGCGCCCGATCGTCGACCTGCTCAACGGTTCGGTGCGCAAGATCCTGGAGGATGCCGAGGTGCGCCGCAACCTGCTGGCTCAGGGCATGGATCCGTCCCCGACCACGCCGGAAGCGTTCGCGACGCTGATCCGCAACGACATGACGGTCTGGGGAGACCTGGGCCGCAAACTGGGCATCAAGCTGGATTGACCGGCCTCCGGACGGCCGCATCGGGCGGCCGGTCCGGCATGTCATACTCCCGCCCCATTCTGCGACCCGGCCGGCTCCGCCGGGCGCACACAGCCCCTCCAGACGTACCCGGCACCTGTTCCCGGTGCGTGCCGGTGCCGGGGTTCACGCAAAGGCGGAAAGATGACTGACAAGGTTCAAGAAGCGCGGCCGCTGATCGGCCTGATGCTGGGCGATCCCACCGGGATCGGCCCGGAGATCGCCTGCCGGATGATCGCGCGCCGCGCCTGGCCTGCAGGCACGCGGGTGGTGGTGGTCGGCGATGCGCGCGTGCTGGCGATGGGGCAGGCCGATGCGCAGGTCGAGTTCCCGGTGCGTGCATACGAGCGCGTGGAAGACATCGACTGGGCGGACAGCGAGCGCGCCGGGGGGCCGGTGCCCTTGATCGACCTCGGCAACATGGATCCGGCGAAGCTGCCGCGCGCCGAGGCCTCGCCCGAAGCGGGCAGGCTCTCCGGCGACACGCTGAAGGCGATGATCGAGATGGCACTCGCCGGCCGGCTCGATGGCATCTGCTTCGCGCCGCTCAACAAGGGCGCGATGTTCCGCGGCGGCTGGAACTTCCATGATGAACACCAGATGTTCGC
>JAIENF010000232.1 GCA_019751575.1 Burkholderiales bacterium | reverse complement strand
CTCCTTCGCCCGCAGGAAGCACTCCTTGAAGCGGCGGCTGTAGCCGATGCGCAGGTTGCCGTCGTTGGCGCGGATCGCGTCGACGATGCGCTGGGCGTCGGCGAGCTCGAGTGCGATCGGCTTCTCGACCAGCACCGGCTTGCCCAGTTCCAGCGCCCGGATGATCGGCGCGACATGCTCGCCCTCGGGCGTGGACACGAACACCGCATTCACCTCGGGGCGTTCGATCACCTCGTTGTTGTCGCCGCTCGAGAAGTCGGCGGCGCAGGTCTTCGCCAGCGCCTGAGCGCGCGACGGATCGATGTCCGAGATGGCGAGGAATCCGACGGACGGATGCTTTGCTGAAAGGCGTGCGCGCAGGGTGCCGATGCGTCCGGCACCCACGACGGCGACGCCCAGGGGCCTGGTGCTCACCTTCTCCTCCTTGATGGCGTGGTGTGGGTCTGGGCGCGATGATACGCGCGGGGTGGCCCGGCGGTTGACCCCGGCAGGCAGCCGGGTCACCATCGATACACTCAGGAGGAGTACACACGATGACATCCCCGAAGACGGCGCCAGCCGCACCGGATGCACGCACGATCGCCGCCGTCTCGGCAACGGTCTCGGCCGCTGTCCTGCTCGCCTTGGTGCTGCCCCTGCCCGACGCCCTGGCGCAGGGCTTCCCTTCCCGTCCGATACGCCTGCTGATCCCTGCATCGCCCGGCGGCCCGGCCGACATCGTCGCGCGCATCGTGGCGCAGAACTACGGCGAGGCGATCGGCCAGCCGCTGGTCGCGGACAACCGCGCCGGGGCCGGCGGCGGCATCGGCGCGGAAATCGTCGCGCGCAGCCAGCCGGATGGCTACACGGTGATGATCAGCCACTCGGGCCCGCTGGCGATCGAACCGCTGCGCCAGTCGAAGCCGTCCTACGATCCGCTGCGCGACTTCACCGCGCTGTCGCTCGTCGCGGAGCAGGCCTATGTGCTGATCGTGCATCCGTCGGTGCAGGCGAAGACGGTGCAGGAACTGGTCGCGCTCGCGCGCGCCCGCCCCGGCAAGATGAATTTCGCCTCCGGCGGGCCGGGCACCGGCATCCACATGGCGGCCGAACTGTTCAACCTGGTGGCCGGGCTGAAGGTGGTGCACGTACCCTACAAGGGCGCGGGCCCCGGCATGGCCGCGCTGATCGGCGGCGAGGTCGACCTGATGTTCAACGGCATCTCGTCGGCCTTGCCGCAGGTGCGCGCCGGCAAGCTGCGCGCGCTCGCGATGGCCGGCACGAAGCGGTCGAACCTGCTGCCTGACCTGCCGACCCTCCAGGAAGCAGGCTTCAAGTACGACACCAGCGGCTGGTACGGCTTCGTCGGGCCGGCCGGCCTGCCCAAGCCGATCGTCGCCCGCCTGCACGAGGCGGTGGTGAAGACGCTGGCCACGACCGAGGTGCGCGACCGCTTCTCCGCGCAGGGCATCGACGGCATCGGCTCCACGCCGGCCGCGTTCGCCACCTTCCTGCGCGAGGAGATGGCGAAGTGGCGCAAGGTGATCACCGCCTCCGGGCTCAAGGGCGACTGAACGATGGG
>JAIENF010000314.1 GCA_019751575.1 Burkholderiales bacterium | reverse complement strand
TCGGTCCAGCCCTGATCGGCCGAGTTGTATCCGCGCCGGGCCCGGGCGGCGAACTGCACGGGGCAGTAGAAACCTGCAGCGCGCGCGGCGGCCGGGCGGCGGGGCGGCGAAAGGGCCGCACCGCCGCCGCCCCGCGTGATCACTCCGGCTTGATGTTGTTCTCGCGGATCAGCCGGGTCCAGCGCGCGAGTTCGCTCTTCAGCAGCGCGGTCACCTGGTCGGGCGGCGTGCCGAGTGCCTCGGCACCTTCCTTCGTGAGCCGGTCGCGCATCTCGGCCGACTGCATCGCCTTCACCGCCAGCTGGTTGAGCGGGTTGACGATCGATGCCGGCGTGCCGGCCGGCGCCATCAGCACGAACCAGCCGCTGAACTCGAAGCCGGGCAGCGTCTCGGCCATCGTCGGCACGTCAGGCGCGAGCGGCACGCGCTTCAGGCTGGTCACCGCGATCGAACGCAGGCGTTTCGATTCGATGTGCGGCAGCACCGCCACCAGGCTGATGAAGCTCATGTCCACCTCTCCGCCGAGGACCGCGGTCAGGGCCGGGCCACCGCCCTTGTAGGGCACGTGGACGATGTCGGTCTTGGTCAGCTGCTTCATGAACTCGGCCGGGATGTGCGGGTTCGAGCCGCTGCCCGACGAAGAGAACGTCATCCTGCCCGGCCTCGCCTTCGCCAGCGCGACCAGTTCCTTCAGGTTGCGCGCCGGCACCGACGGATGCACGACCAGCATCGCCGGCGAGGTCGCCACCAGCGAGATCGGGGCGAAGTCGCGGATCGGGTCGTACGGCACCTTGCCCATCAGCGGCACGTTCACCACGAACGGCAGGGTGTTCAGCAGCAGCGTCACGCCATCGGGCGCCGAGCGCGCGACGTACTCGGTGCCGATGACGCCGGTCGCCCCGGACCGGTTCTCGACCAGGAAATTCTGCCCGGACATCTCGGTCATGCGCGCCGCGAGCAGGCGGGCGATCACGTCGACGCTGCCCCCCGGGGGGAACGGGACCACGATGCGGACCGGCTTGCCGCCGGCGATCGGCTGGGCAAGCAGCGAGGGCGAGGCCAGCACGCCCGCGGCGGCCAGCGTCGATGCAAGGACGATGCGGGCCGTTGCGCGGACCAGGGTCGCGCGCGCCCGCGAGATCGCTGCTGGCTGGATTGATCGGGTCACGTCGCCTCCTGGGGTGCAGGACACGGTCGCTGCCGGCACGGCGGCCTGCAGGTCCACGTCGTCGCATGGTTACGGGACGCCGAGCTTAACCCGAAGCCCGGCTGCGATCGCACCAGGCCCCCGCCCGTGCCGGTGCCGGCGATCAGGCGTCGGCCATCCCCACCAGCCGCATCACTTCCCGTGCCGCGGCCGCCGTGTCTTCGCGGATCACCTGCTCGGCCGCCACTGCGTCGCCAGCCCGTATCGCGGCGACCAGTTCGCGCAGCCCGCGCATCGCCTGGGTCGAACGCGCGCGGGAACGGTCGGCATGCGACAGCCCCACCGCGCGCCAGCGCCAGATGCGCGCATGCAGCCCGCCGAGCATCGACGACAGCACCTCGCTGCGCG
>JAIENF010000098.1 GCA_019751575.1 Burkholderiales bacterium | reverse complement strand
CCGGCGGCATCGCCCGCCTCGATCGAGTTCTCGGCGCCCTCCTCGAAGTTCACGCAGACCGAAACGGCCAGCCTGGCGCCGCCCGGCCAGTCGGCCATCGGAGGCGTGCCGCCATAGCCGACGAGGTCGCGCGCGCCGGGAGCACGGGTGTTCAGGTTGCCGGGGTCGGTCATCGTACGAGTTCCTCGAGCATTCCGGTGGCGAGGCGGCAGGCTTCCGCGAAATCGTCCATCTCCATCGCCTCGTCCGCATTGTGGCTGCCGTGGTCGTTGCGGATGAACACCATCGCGCAGGGCACGCCTTCGGCGGCGAAGATCATGCAATCGTGGCCGGCACCGCTCGCCATGTCGGGTGCATCGATGCCCAGTTCGGACGCCTTGCGCCGGGCGAGGGACACCAGCGCCGGATCCATCACCGCGGCGGCGGCCTTCGTGTACGGGCCTGGTTCGAGGTCGACCTGCCGTTCCTCGGAGATGCGCTGCGCATCGGCGACCAGCAGCGCATGAAGGTCCGCCAGGACCGTGTCGTCGTAGCTGCGGATGTCGAGCGAGAAGCGCACCTCGCCCGGTATCTTGGTCATCGTGTGGTGGGCAGCGTCGGTATGGAACTGCCCGATGGTGCAGACCAGGTCGCGGCCGGCGGCCTCGAACGCCTTCCAGTGCGCCTCCACCCCGTGTGCCCATTCCACTGCCGCGAGCAGCGCGTCGCGCCGCGCCAGCCGCGGCACGCCGCCGGCATGGCCGTACTGCCCGAGGGCGCGCCCGTGCTTGTAGCGGTGGTTGCCGCGGATGCCGGTGACCACCGCGCAGCGGCGGCCGACATCGACCAGCCAGGGCCCCTGTTCGATATGCACTTCGATGTAGGCCGCGATCCGCGCCGGATCGAGGTGGCGCCGCCCCGCCTTCACCGCCTCCGGGTCGAAGCCCCCTTCGCGCATGTGTTCGGCCAGCGTGCGCCCGGAGTCGAAGCGCACCACGCTGTCGACGACTTCGGGTTCGACCCGGCCGAAGGCCATCCGGCTGCCGAGGTAGGGCGCGGGGAACCAGGACAGTTCCTCGCCGCGGATCGCCATCACGGTCACGTCCATGCGCGGCACGAGGCCGGTGCGGCGCAGCCAGGCCAGCGAGACCAGCCCGGCCAGCACGCCGGCGGCGCCATCGAAGTTTCCGCCGTGGGGCACTGCGTCCATGTGCGAACCGAACATGATGCAGGGCGCGCCCCGGTCGCGCCCCGGCAGCGTCATGTACAGGTTGCCGGCGAAGTCGATGCTGCACTCCAGGCCGATCTCTTCGGCCCACCCCCGGGCCAGGTCGTGCGCCATCTGCTCGCCCGGGCCCCACGAGGCGCGCGACACGCCCGGCGGATCCGCGCTGCCGGCACGCAGTTCCTCGAACAGGCATGCTGCCCGCGCGATCTCGGCGGACAGTTCCACCGGCAGCGGCGCGGTGGATGGCGAAGGATTCATGGATGCTCCGGTGGGAAGGGTCGCGTTGCTGCACAGTCTAGCGCCTCGCCGTGGGCGCTTTCCGCAGGTGCGCGCAAGGCTAGGCTTC
>JAIENF010000225.1 GCA_019751575.1 Burkholderiales bacterium | reverse complement strand
CCCGCTGCCGTAATGGACCTTGCCATGAACGATGCCGCCCTCCTCCCTGCCATCCATCAGGTCATCGACCAGGTGGGTACCGTCATCCTCGGCAAGCGGCCGCAGGTGCGGCTGGCGATCGCATGCCTGCTCGCGCGCGGCCACCTGCTCATCGAGGATCTTCCAGGCGTGGGAAAGACGACGCTCGCGCACGCGATCGCGAAGTCGCTCGGCCTCGAGTTCCACCGGGTCCAGTTCACCAGCGACCTGCTGCCGAACGACATCCTGGGCGTATCGGTGTTCGACATGGCTGCGAAGACCTTCGCCTTCCATCCGGGCCCCATCTTCGCCCAGCTGATCCTCGCCGACGAGATCAATCGCGCGACCCCCAAGACGCAGAGTGCACTGCTCGAGGCGATGGAAGAGCACCAGGTCACGATCGAAGGCGCGACCCGCAGCCTGCCCGAACCGTTCTTCGTGATCGCCACCCAGAACCCTTCGCACCAGATCGGCACCTTCGACCTGCCCGAGTCCCAGCTCGACCGCTTCCTGATGCGCATCCGACTGGGCTATCCAGACGCCGAGGCCGAGCGCGCGCTGTTGTCGGGCGCCGAACGACGCACGATGATCGACGACCTTCCGGCCTGCATGGAGGTCGCGGAACTGGTCCGCCTGCAGGCGCAGGTGCGCTCCATATTCGCAGCGCCCGCGCTGATCGACTACGTGCAGGCGCTGCTGGCGCATACCCGGCGCTCGCCCCACCTCGTCAACGGCCTTTCGCCGCGCGCAGGCCTCGCACTGCTCAATGGCGCACGTGCATGGGCGCTGATCGACGGGCGCAACCATGTCGAGCCGGAAGACGTGCAGGCCGTGCTGCCTTCGGTGGCCGGCCACCGGCTGCATGGGCAGGCCCTGGGTGGCGCGATCCCCGGCCACGAGCTGGCGGACCGGCTGCTGGCCGAAGTCGCCGTACCCTGACCGGGCCGTGACCCGATTGCTTCGCCCGCGACCCGGATGAACGCCGCACGGGCTGCACACGCCACGACCGGACCCGCGCATGGCCGCTGGCGCCGGCTCGCGGACTGGCTGTTCCAGCGACGCGGGCGCGAATCCGCGCCGGTACGCCTGACCCAGCGGCGGATCTTCCTGCTGCCCACGCGCCATGGCCTGCTGTTCGCCGTGGTGCTGCTGGTGATGCTCGGCGGATCGATCAACTACAGCCTCAGCCTCGGCTTCATGCTGACCTTCCTGCTGGGGTCGATGGCGGTGGTGTCGATCGTGCACGCATTCCGGAACCTTTCCGGCCTGGAGCTCACCGTTCTGCCGGCGACCCGTGCCTTCGCCGGCGAAACCGTCGCCTTCGACGTGACCGTCGCCAATCCGCGCCGGCTGCATCGATACTCGGTGGCCATCGCGCATCCGTCCGTGCCGGCCGTGTCGACCGACTGCCCTGCCTTCGGCAGCGCGACCTGCCGGCTGCGCATCCCTGCGGCGACCCGCGGACGCCTGTTTCCCGGGCGACTGACGGTCTTCACGCGGCATCCACTCGGCCTGTTCTATGCAT
>JAIENF010000628.1 GCA_019751575.1 Burkholderiales bacterium | reverse complement strand
GATGGTGATGTCCTGGTTGCGCAGGAAGTACAACGATCCACCGGTGCCCCGGAATTCCTCGCGCGACTGCACCGTGCCCGGGTCCGCGGCGAAACCCTCGACCGTGGTGCGGCGCTCGCCGAAGCCGGTGCTGTCGGCAGCATTGAAGATCACGCGTGCGCCGTAGAGCCCGCGGTTGAACGCGGTGAACTCGGTGCCCGTGATGCGGGTGAGGAAACTGCCCCACATCACCTGCGAATCGCCCCGCTCCAGCCGGACGAAGAACTTGCCCTGCGTCGGCGCATCGTCGATGGTGGTCGAATCGTCGCCGTAGGTCGGATAGAAGCGGTTTGGATCCAGCCGGCGCAACAGGAATCGCGGGTCGCGGCTGGCGAAGTTGGAGAACAGGTCTCGCAGCGGTTGCTCGCGGGTATCGGCGCTCGCGGTCAGCAGCGTATCCCAGGGCAGCTTGCCCTTCGCGTAGAAGGCCAGGCGTCCGTCGACGAAGGACGAGCGCGAACCGTTGGTCGACCCCGTCACGAGGTCGGACGGACCCGAGGTGTTGTTCATGCCCGCGGTCACATCGGCGATCGCGACATGGAACCAGTCGCGGTCGGGGATGGTCAGGTTGCGCCGGAAGCTGAAGCCCCGGCCAGAGCGGTCGGCGACCTCGACCTCCACCGCATGCATGCCGCCAGGGAGGATCTGCCGGGTCGCGAACCGGCCATTCGCATCGACCGGCACGGGCTGGCCCATCGCCTTCACCGTGTCGCCGGGTGCAAGGCTGCTGCCGTTGATGGTGACGGTGCCGCCGCTCACCGGGATGTTGGAGATGCTCAGGCTGTCCTGCGACCAGCCGATCATCCGTTCGCGCGACCGGGACTGCTCATCGCCGAGCGGACGCGCGACATCCGAGATCTGCAGCGACTTGACGGCGGTCTCGTCGAACCGGCCGCGCCGGTCGTACACGCGAAGCACATAGCGAAGTTCTGTGCCCACAGGCAGGTCGGTGGTCCAGTCGACGAAACCGTTCGGACTGGCCTGCACGATCGCAAGCGGCGCCTGCTGCGTCGACTGGTGGGGATGGAAGATCCGCACCTCGGCGCGGATCAGCCATGCCGGATCGTTGCTCCAGGTGCCGAAGGTGACCGGGCGCCCGCGCACCACCGTCGACGGAACCGCCCACACGTTGAGCGCGGGTCGCGCCGCCATGGAGTCGTAGCGCACCTGGACGTCGACCGCCTCCAGGCGGCGGTCGACCCGCCGTTGCGCGGAGGCGTCCTGTGCCTCGCCGCGTCCGTCGCCGCCGGGCATGCCGGTACGCCCGGCCTGGTCGACCACCTCGCCATCGACGGTGATGCGGAAAGGGACCGGCGGGAACGGCAGCCGTTCCTCGTTCGCGACGGACTCTGCGTTCGGGGGCACGTCGCGCGCGATCACCCGCGACACGTCCTGCATGGTGCCGCGTTCGCCGTCGTTGCAGACGCGCGTCTCGCGCCCCGCGCCGCTCGTCGAATGGCACAGCCGGCAGGCCTCTGCCGGGTCGCCGGCCACGCATTCGCC
>JAIENF010000301.1 GCA_019751575.1 Burkholderiales bacterium | reverse complement strand
GGCGGCTGATCGAGACGCCTTTCGACAACTGCAGAGGAGATCGACCGATGGGCGCTGCCCGCCACCCCATGCCACCCGAGGTGAAGGACCTGTCGCTGGAACAGGTGATGGACCGCTATGTCGCGCTCTACTCGGAACGCGTGCCCGACTGGTACGCCTTCGAGGACGCGAAGATCGAAGGCTGGAAGCGCGCGCAGCACCGGTTCATCGGCGCCGGCGCTTCGGGCAAGCATGGCGATCCGGACGTGATCCCGGCGCGCGGCTTCACCCTGACCATCATGTTCGTCAACCCCGGGCAGGGCAATGCGGCGCATACGCACGAGTCCGAAGAATGCTTCTTCGTGCTCAAGGGTTTCCTGGACGTCTTCCTCGAGGACGAGACCGGGCGCCAGGTGTGGAAGCGGCTGGGCCCCTGGGACTGCATCTCCTGCCCGCCCGGCGTGATCCACGGCTACGAGAACCGCAGCCTCGAGCCGGTTTATTTCCAGGTGATGCATGGCCGCGGGAAGCCGGAGACCATGGGCTACGCCGACGCCTCGCTGTACGAGAACCGCGACGAGCACCTGAAGGCCGCACCCACGTCGGCGATCGACAGGCCGATCTGACGCACCCGGCAGCAACGCCCTGCGCGGCGATACCCCCTTGCACCACCACCCCCTGATCGACTAAAGTCGGGTCATGAACCTGCGCGCCGCACACTTTTTCTTTTCCGGTTTCTTTCTGCCCCTGGCGGAAGGAATCGATCGGCGCTGCTGAAACAGACCGAACCCGATACCAACCGCCAGGCCAACACCTGGCGGTTTTTTTTCGCCGGGTCGATGGCCGGCATCCACCCCGCCCGATGGAGAAGCAGCATGCCGCACAAGACCGATGACGTCCGCATCAAGGAAATCAAGGAACTCGCGACGCCGTCGCACGTGGTGCGCGAGTTCCCGATCGACGACAAGGTGTCCGACCTGGTGTACGGGACGCGCGCGAAGATCCACCGGATCGTGCACGGCATGGACGACCGGCTGGTGGTGATCATCGGCCCGTGCTCGATCCACGACCCGCGCGCGGCGCTCGAGTACGTCGAACGCCTCGCCCCCGAGCGCAAGCGGCTGGCGGGCGAACTCGAGGTCGTGATGCGCGTGTATTTCGAGAAGCCGCGCACCACCGTGGGCTGGAAGGGGCTGATCAACGACCCGCAGCTCGACGGCAGCTTCCAGATCAACGAGGGCCTGCGCATGGCGCGCGAGGTGTTGCTCGAGATCAACCGACGCGACGTGCCGGCCGGCTGCGAGTTCCTCGACATGATCACCCCGCAGTACATCGCCGACACGGTGAGCTGGGGCGCGATCGGCGCGCGCACCACGGAAAGCCAGTCGCATCGCGAACTGGCGTCCGGACTGTCCTGCCCGGTCGGCTTCAAGAACGGCACCGACGGCACTGTGAAGATCGCGGTCGACGCGATCAAGGCCGCGGAGCGGCCGCACCACTTCCTGTCGGTGACCAAGGCGGGCCAGTCGGCGATCGTGTCGACCACCGGCAACGAGGA
>JAIENF010000661.1 GCA_019751575.1 Burkholderiales bacterium | reverse complement strand
CCTTCGTGCTGTATGCGGTGGTCGCCGCCGGGTCGGTGAGCGCGCTGGCCGAGGTGTGGGGCGAACTGAACCGTGCGTCGGGCGCTGTCGAGCGGCTGCTCGAGCTGATGAACGCGAAATCCGAGATCAACGCGCCGGCGCTGCCGTCCGCCGCACCGCTGGACCGCGGCGCGGTGCGCTTCGAGCAGGTCGGGTTCCGCTACCCGTCACGGCCGGATGTCGATGCCATCGCCGATGTCACGCTCGACATCTCGCCCGGCGAGACGCTGGCCATCGTCGGCCCGTCCGGCGCCGGCAAGACGACGCTGTTCCAGTTGCTCATGCGCTTCTACGACGTCACCAGCGGACGCATCCTGATCGACGGCGTCGACATCCGCGCGATCGACCTGCAGCGGTTGCGCACGCTGCTTGGCGTGGTGGCGCAGGACAGCGTCGTGTTCGCGGCCTCGGTGCGCGACAACATCCGTTACGGCGTGCCCGATGCCACCGAGAACGAGGTGCGCTCCGCGGCGCGGATGGCGGCGGTCGAGGAGTTCGTGGCGCGGCTGCCGGAAGGCTATGACACCCCGCTCGGGGAGCGCGGCGTGCGGCTGTCCGGCGGACAGCGGCAGCGGATCTCGATCGCCCGTGCGTTGCTGAAGGATCCGCCGATCCTGCTGCTCGATGAAGCGACCAGCGCGCTCGATTCCGAGAGCGAGGCGTTCGTGAAGGCGGCGATCGACCGCGCCGCGCAGGACAGGACGGTGCTGGTGATCGCGCACCGGCTGTCGACGGTGCAGAGCGCCGACCGGATCGTGGTGCTGGATCAGGGACGGATCCAGGCGATCGGGTCGCATGCGGAGTTGATGGCGAACAGCCCGCTGTATGCGCGGCTGGCGGAGTTGCAGTTCGGGAACGGGTAGGGCTTGCCGATTTCCGGCAATGCGTTGCCCATGGAACGCAGGCTTCTCTCGGGTTGCAATGGCCAGAGCCGGAGACAGCTTTTCGCGCAGTCTGTTTTTGGAGACAATGGGCTGCATCGGAAGGCTGTTTCCGCGTCCTGCATGCCGTTCGCCAGCTCAGGGTGCAGTGCCGGCTTCAGGCCACCGGGCAGCATTCGTCCCCTATCGTGAGCGCAGTGATGACGACGCCACCGGAAACGTCCCCCGGATTCGTACGCCAGGTCCTCGCTTCGCCACCCGTGCGCGTACTGTCGCTGGGGCTCATCCTGCTAGTGATGATGTCCCTGAACGAAGACGTGATGACCAGCTACGCAGGAGAGCCCATCAAGGCCGTCCTGCACATCGTCGCGCTGGCGATCGCCGGCTTCGCGGTCTACGTGGGTCATGCGCGCTTCATCGAGCAGCGGTCCGTGTCGGAACTTGCCCTGCAGGGCATGGGACGGCAACTGGGGCTCGGCTTGCTCGTCGGGGCCGGCCTGTACACCGCCTGCGAATTGATCCTCATGGCCCTGGGCATCTACCGCATCGTCGGCCTGAATCCGCTGAGTTTCATGGTGCCAGCCATAGCCATGGCGGTGAGCTCCAGCGTCTA
>JAIENF010000206.1 GCA_019751575.1 Burkholderiales bacterium | reverse complement strand
ACAGGTCGATGCGCTGGCGCGCGGACGGTCCGTACGGGATGTCCAGGCGGGCGGCAAGCCGTGCGCGCGCCGCGGCCGATCGTTCGACCCCGCGCACGTTGAAGGTGGCCGCGTCCGGGATCGACAGCCGGTTGTTGTACTGGGCTTCGTAGTAGGCGCCGGGATCTTCCATCGTTGCGGGTCCTTCGCTGCAGTTTCAGGGGCGCGCATCCATGGCCGGGCGATCCTTCAGTGCGATCTCCTGGGCTTCCAGGAATGCGCGGCGGAAGCCCATCGGGTCGCGGATGCCAGGAACCGGGGCCTGTGGATTGCCGCCGCCGGCAATGACGATGGTGCCGAAGTCGAGCATTCGCCCGAGGATGCCCTGCTGCACCTGGACGCTCTCGACCTTCTGTATGTTCAGCTCGACGGTGTCGCGCTGGATGAAGCCGAACTTGGTGATCACCCGCTTGTTGGTGACCGCCAGTTCCGTGCTGCGCTGCTTCACCCACGCCATCACGAGCAGGACCAGACCGACGCCGAGGGGAGCGAGGATCGCGCCGAAGAAGAGGTAACCGGACAGCGACCACCAGCTCGTTCGCCCGAGGTGCAGCACCGATTCGCCGCGGGTCAGGGCCTGTTCGACATACGTTGACATGGATGAAGCCTCGGAAGGGCAGGGTGCGCAATCATAGGCCCGGCCTGCCTCCCGCGTTAAGCTTGCGGCATGAATCCGCCGAAACCCCCGGGCGCGCCGGGAGCCCTGGCCATCGCGCTGCCCGGACGACGGCTGTCCGCGCTGCCGCCGCTGTCGCTGTACATCCACCTGCCCTGGTGCATCCGCAAATGCCCGTACTGCGATTTCAACTCGCACGAGGCCAGGGGCGACACGCCGTTCGAGCGCTATGTCGATGCGCTGGTCGCCGACCTGGAGGCGGTGCTGCCGCTGGTCTGGGGGCGCCGGGTGTACACCGTGTTCATCGGCGGTGGCACCCCGAGCCTGTTCCCGGCCGCCTCGATCGCGCGCCTGCTCGACGCGGTGCGGGCGCGCGTCCCGCTGGATTCCGAGGCCGAGGTCACGCTCGAGGCGAACCCCGGCACCTTCGAGCAGGCGAAGTTCCGCGGCTTCCGGGACGCGGGCGTGAACCGGCTGTCGGTCGGCGTGCAGTCGTTCGACGCAGGCGCGCTGCAGGCGCTCGGACGCGTGCACGATCCGCGCGAGGCGAAGGCGGCGGTCGATGGCGCGCTGTCGCTGTTCGACCGGGTGAACGTGGACCTGATGTACGCGCTGCCCGGACAGACGCCGGAGCAGGCGCTGGCCGACGTGTCGGCCGCGCTCGAACTCGGCGCACGCCATGTGTCGGCCTACCAGCTCACGCTGGAACCGAATACCTGGTTCCACCGCTACCCGCCGCGGCTGCCCGACGAGGAATGTGCCGAACTCATCGAACAGGCGGTGCATGCGCGCCTGGCCGAGGCGGGGCTGGAGCGCTACGAGGTGTCGGCCTTCGCGCGGCCCGGCGATCGCGCCCGCCACAACCTCAACTACTGGA
>JAIENF010000504.1 GCA_019751575.1 Burkholderiales bacterium | reverse complement strand
GCTGCAGGTCTCCGGAGAAGGAGTCTCAGGATAGCGCAACTTCCGGGTTGAGCAGGTTCGGCGGCCGTTCCCCCGACAGCCCCGCGAGCGCATTGCGCGCGGCGAGCATCGCCATCGCGTGCCGGGTCGCCGCGGATGAACTTGCGACATGCGGCGCGAGCACCACGTTGTCGAGCTCGAGGAAATCGCGGTGGAATGCCGGCTCGCCCTCGAACACGTCGATGCCGGCCGCCGCGATGGTGCGCCTGCGCAGTGCATCGACCAGCGCCAGGTCGTCGACCACCCCGCCGCGCGCGGTGTTGACCAGCACCGCGGTCGGCTTCATCCGGGACAGTTCCGCGCGACCGATCAGGTGGTGGGTGGCCTGCGAGTACGGAACCATCAGCACGACGAAATCGGCTGCCGCCAGCAGTTCGTCCTGGCTCACCCAGCGGGCGTTCAGGGACTGCTCGACCCGTGGATCGAGCCGGCTGCGGTTGCAGTACAGCACCTGCATCGAGAATCCGAGCGCGCGGCGAGCGATCGCCTGCCCGATGCGGCCCATGCCGATGATGCCCAGCGTCGCATGGTGCACGTCCGCGCCAAGCAGCTGCTTCAGCTGCCATCCGGTCCATCGCCCGTCGCGCAGGTAGCGCTCGGCCTCGGTGATGCGCCGCGCGGCACCGAGCATGAGTGTCCAGGCGAAGTCGGCGGTGGTCTCGTCGAGCACGCCGGGGGTGTTGGTCGCCATCACGCCATGCGCGGTGCACGCGGCGAGGTCGATGTTGTTGTAGCCGACGGCGATGTTGGACACCACCTTCAGCTTCGGGCAGCGGGCGAGCAGCGCCGCGTCGATTCGGTCGGTCAGTGCACAGACCAGGGCATCGGCATCGACGCACCGCTCGGCCAGCTGTACCGGCGTCAACGGCACGTCGCCCTGGTTGTCGACGACGTCCGCCGAGCCGCGCAGCCGATCGAGCACGTCGTCGAAGACCTCGCGGGTCACCACCACCTTGCGCGCCATCGCCGGCCCCCTACTTGTACAGGTAGGACGGAAGCCAGAGCCCGATCGCCGGGTACTGGTACAGCAGGAAGATCGCGAACACCTGGATCGCCATGAACGGCATCATGCCGGCGAAGATCTGGTTCAGCGTGACATGCGGTGGTGCCACCCCCTTCAGGTAGAACGCGGCCATCGCCACCGGCGGCGACAGGAAGGCCGTCTGCAGGTTGAGCGCGACGATCAGCCCGAAGAACAGCGGGTCGATGTTGAAGTGCGCGAGCAGCGGGATGAAGATCGGCATGAAGATCACGATGATCTCGGTCCACTCGAGCGGCCAGCCGAGCAGGAAGATGATCACCTGTGACAGCAGCAGGAACTCGATCGGCGTCAGGTTGAGCGACAGCACCCATTTCTCGATCAGTTCCTGCCCGCCCAGCAGCGCGAAGGTGGCCGAGAACAGCGCCGAGCCGACGAACAGCCAGCACACCATCGCGGTGGTGCGCGAGGTCAGGAACACCGCTTCCTTCAGCCG
>JAIENF010000106.1 GCA_019751575.1 Burkholderiales bacterium | reverse complement strand
TGCGCATGCCGTCGATGAACGCGGCGCCGGCGAAAAGAAGAATTCCTCCGGACACGGCCAGCACCAGGAAGCTGGTCAGCTCTGTCGAACGGGCGACCTGTCCCTGCTCGCGGGCCTGTTCCAGGCGCCGCGGGCTGGCTGGTTCTGTCTTTTCCAGATCGCTCTGCTGCGATTCCGCCATGGTCGGTCAAGTCGTTTATCGATACTAGCATGCATCGTGATCGCAATTCCCCGCTTCGCGCGCGTGCCGGTGCGGTCGCGAGGACCCGCGTCCCCTGTGCGCCGACGTGCTGCGCGTGTTCGTGCTAACTTCTTCCGACCCAGAAGTGCCCCGTTCATTCGACAGGCCGGCGACCCCGCCGAAGACGCCATGCCCGACCAGCGCGACCCGGTCCGCTCCGAGCTGTTTTCCCCGATCGAGCCCTATGCCAGCGGCATGCTGCCGCTCGACGGCCTGCATCGGATGTACTGGGAACAGTCGGGCAATCCCGCGGGCGTCCCGGTGGTGTTCCTCCATGGCGGCCCCGGCGCGGGCAGTTCGCCGGAGCACCGGCGGTTCTTCGACCCCACGTTCTACCGGATCGTCGTGCTCGACCAGCGCGGCGCCGGGCGCTCGCTGCCGCACGGGGAACTGACCGACAACACGACGCCGCTGCTGATCGCCGACCTCGAACGGCTGCGCACCCACCTGGACATCGACCGCTGGCTGGTCTTCGGCGGCTCGTGGGGCAGCACGCTCGCGCTGGCCTACGCCGAAGCCCATCCCGAACGCTGCCACGGGCTGGTCCTGCGCGGCATCTTCCTGTGCCGCGACGCCGAGATCGAGTGGTTCCTGTACGGCCTGAAGGCCATCTTCCCCGAGGCATGGCGCGCATTCACCGCGCAGCTGGACGCCGAAGAGCGCAAGGACATCCTCGCGTCCTACCATCGACGGCTGGTGCATCCGTCCCCGGCGGTGCACATGCCGGCCGCCCGTGCATGGAGCGTGTACGAGGGCAGCTGCTCGACCCTGCTGCCAAGTCCCGAGACGGTCTCGTATTTCGCCGGCGACAGCGTCGCGCTCGGCCTGGCACGCATCGAGGCACACTATTTCATCAACCGCATCTTCCTTCCCGACAATGCGCTGCTCGACAACATCGGACGCATCCGCCACCTTCCGGGCGTGATCGTCCAGGGGCGCTATGATGCGGTCTGTCCGATCGTCAGCGCCGATGACCTGCACCAGGCCTGGCCAGAGGCGGAGTACGTCGTGGTTCCAGACGCCGGCCACTCCGCATGGGAACTCGGCATCAGGGCCGAACTCGTGCGTGCGACCGAACGCTTCCGGCTGCGACTGGCCGGCTGACCTGCCTGCTGCCCGCCGGCCCCTGCCGGCAGGCGGCGCGACGCGTCCATGGCCTCCGGCAAAGGTCCGATCGACCGGTGCGCGCCCCGGTGCCCGCCCCCGAATCCCCAGCCCACCCGCAACCACTGCACCAGACACACGGAGTCACGGCAA
>JAIENF010000483.1 GCA_019751575.1 Burkholderiales bacterium | reverse complement strand
CTGGTGGATCGACGCGCTAAGCGGGCTGGACGGCGGGCTGGACGCGCTCCTGGTGCGCTGAAAGGCCCGCCTGCCGCCCCACGGCGGCATCCCGGGGGCCGTCGTCGGATGCGCGCCCGGGGTCAGGCCTTGCCGCCCTCCGGCGCACTGCCTTCGCCGCCGCCCTCACCGCGCGCGGCGATCTCGCGATGCACCTCGGCCATGTCGAGCGTCCGCGCCTGCTCGAGCAGCGCATCGAGCTGCGGAGCAGGCAAGGCGCCGGCCTCGCTGAACAGGATCACCTGGTCGCGGAACACCATCAGCGTCGGGATCGAGCGGATGCCGAACTGTCCGGCCAGCGCCTGTTCCTCATCGGAGTTGACCTTGGCAAACACGAAATCGGGATGCCTGGCCGAGGCCGCCTCGAACACGGGCGCGAACTGCCGGCAGGGACCGCACCACGGGGCCCAGAAATCGATGATCACCCGCTCGTTGCCGGTGATGATCTGTTCGAAATTCGCGTCGGTCAGTTCCACGGTGGCCATCGGAGGCTCCTTCTCTTCGGTACCGGCAGAACACCCCGGCAGGCGCCGATGAAGCATAGCACGGGCAGGTTCAAGGGCCTGATTCGTCGATCTTTTCCGCGACAGGCCAGGGCAGGCGCGTCGCTTCAGATTCTCCCGCAGGGGTCGATAACAACTGGTTCCCCTGCAATGCGGGGCGACCTGTTGCCCGGCAGATGCCCACGCCGGCCTCCGCCCTTCCCGTTCTCCGTCCATGCAACCGCAGCGGCCCAGCGAACCCGACCCGCCCTCCCCGACGTTGTTCTTCCCGAAGCTGCGCACGGGCTCGATCCGCACGCGGTTCCTGGGCATCCTGCTGCTGACCGTGCTGCCGGTGCTCTGGATGATGCTCTATGCACACCTCCAGCAGCGGCAACAGGTACTCGCCGCATTGCAGCAGGAAGCAGCACAGGTATTGCAGCTCGCGCTGCGCGACCATGAAGTGCAGGCCGAGAACGCGCGCCAGCTGCTGCGCGTGCTGGCGAGTTCGCCACAGCTGCTCGCCGGCCCCCGCAACTGCGCCGTCTTCCTGCGTGGACTCCTGCAGGAAGACCAGACCTACTCGGCATTCGGCGTGGCCAGCCCGGCCGGCCAGGTGCTGTGCAGCGCATCGGCCGCCACGACGACCAACGAACACGGCGCCGGTGCACAGGTGCAGGACCGCGTCTGGTTCCGCGCCGCGATCGCCGAGCGGCGGCTCGTGATCGGCGAGTACGAGACCCAGCCGGGCTCGAACGTGCGCGGACTGACCTATGCCCGGCCGGTGATCGCAGACAACGGCTCCATCACTGCCGTGATCTATGCGACCGCGGATCCACGCCTGCTCGGCAACATCGCGAGCAACGGCAGGCTGCCGGCCGCGGCCACGATCGCGGTGTTCGACACCGAAGACATGCTGGTCGCGATGTATCCGGAGGCTTCGCGCGCCGGCACGCCCTGGCCCCTGGCG
>JAIENF010000495.1 GCA_019751575.1 Burkholderiales bacterium | reverse complement strand
CAATCGACGCCCGATGGCCACACCCTGCTGATCAGCTTCAACGGCCCGTTGTCCCTCGCGCCCTTCCTCTACGCGAAGCTGCCGTACGACCCCGTGCGCGACCTCTCGCCCGTGGTCGTCACCAGCACCTCGCCGAACATCCTGGCGGTGAACGCAGACCTGCCGGTGCGCACGGTCGCCGAATGGGTGAAGCACGCGAAGAGTGCGGCCGGCAGGGTCACCTACGCATCGGTCGGCAACGCCAGTTCGTCGCACCTCACCATGGAACTGTTCCGCTCGGTGGCAGGCTTCGATGCGGTGCACAGCCCCTACAACGGCGCACCGCCGGCCGCGGCCTCGGTCGCCCGCAACGAGACGCAGGCCTTGTTCGCCGCACCCACGGCCCTGGCCGCGCATCTTCAGTCCGGCCGGGTGCGCGCGATTGCGGTCACCAGCGCAGCCCGCTATCCGCTGTTCCCCGACCTGCCGACGATCGCCGAATCCGGCTATCCCGGCTTCGAGGCGATGCTCTGGAACGGCATACTCGTCGCGTCCGGCACGCCAAGGCCGCTGATCGATCGACTGAACGGCGCGATCAATGCGATCCTCGCGCATCCGGATGCGCGCAACCGCATCACGGGCGCCGGGCTCGATCCTGCCGGCGGCCGGCCGGAGGCATTCGCTGCACTGATCAAGGCGGAAGCGGCACGCTGGGCACCGCTGATCCGCAAGCTGGCCATCCGGCTCGACTGAACCTTCGCACGCTTTCACGACACACCGATCCGCCCCCCCTCCAACGCCCCTCCTTCCATCCACCCGTCCGACATCCGAACCCATGGCCAAGAAGAACAGCAGCGCCCCCAAGAAAGTCGTCCTCGCCTACTCCGGGGGCCTAGACACCTCGGTGATCCTGAAGTGGCTGCAGGACGTGTACGACTGCGAGGTGATCACCTTCACCGCCGACATCGGCCAGGGCGAGGAAGTCGAGCCGGCACGGCGCAAGGCGCAGATGTTCGGCGTGAAGCAGATCTTCATCGAGAACCTGCAGGAAGAGTTCGTGCGCGACTTCGTGTTCCCGATGTTCCGGGCGAACACCGTGTACGAGGGCGAATACCTGCTCGGCACCTCGATCGCGCGCCCGCTGATCGCCAAGCGCCTGGTCGAGATCGCCAAGAAGACCGGCGCGGACGCCATCTCGCACGGCGCCACCGGCAAGGGCAACGACCAGGTGCGGTTCGAGCTCGGCGCCTACGCGCTGATGCCCGACGTGAAGGTGATCGCCCCCTGGCGCGAATGGGACCTGCTGTCGCGCGAGAAGCTGCTTGCCTATGCCGACCAGCACAAGATCCCGGTCGACTACAAGAAGCGCAAGGGCGGTGGCGCACCGTACTCGATGGACGCCAACCTGCTGCACATCTCCTATGAAGGCGGCATCCTCGAGGATCCGAGCTTCGAGCCGGAAGAGTCGATGTGGCGGCTCACCGTATCGCCCGAGAAGGCACCG
>JAIENF010000455.1 GCA_019751575.1 Burkholderiales bacterium | reverse complement strand
GCCCTCGCTGCTGCCTGGGAGTGCCTCGAGGCAGCAGTGCAGGCGGCCGATCTATCGGCAGGCCGCCCGGCGCGCAGACTGGGCATCGACCAGGGATGGGTCCTGGCCTGCTCGCTCGAGCAGGGGTTCCTTCATCGCCTCGCGTGCGATCACTGCGGACGCAGCTACTTCGATGCCTGCCTGCGCCCGCAGCGGCAGGGTTCGACGGCCGTGCCGATGCCGGCCGCCGCAGTGGCCCGGCCCCCCCATGTGCGCTGTCCGCACTGCGTGTCCATGCGCAACGCCGGACGTGCCGCCGGCATTGCACAGGGTCTGCGTGCGGGCGCAACGCCGGCCGATCGCGGGCGGCCAGCTTCGCGTGTCCGCTCGGCCGATCGCCGGGCCAGCCAGGTCGACCCTTCGCGGTCGCACCCGCTGGCCGATCTCGCCCGGCGATACGCGTGGGCCGAAGCCCTGTTCCGGGCGGGGGCGCGCCCCCCGATCGTGACCCATGTCACCGGCCTCGCAATGACCGGGACGCTGCGCCAGCTATTCATCGACGTGGTGGGGCATGGTCCGCGCCAGGGCGCGCTGCCGCAACTCGGTGAACACATCGTCGCCACCTATGCCCGCAAGCTGCAGTCGAGCGTGGTCGCGGTTACCGCAGACCGGCTGGTTCGAGCCGGTTACGCGCCTGCCCCCACCCTGCTCGAGACCTGGAACACCTATCGTTCACTGTTCGGCGCATCGGCCCGGTTCGACATCAACGCCGTGGCACTCGTGCTGCGCGCCCGTCATCACCCGGACTTCACGCTGCTCGACTGCCGGGCCTGCGGGTGTGCCTACCTCGAACTGCGCCTGGATGTCCCAGGTTCGCGCTGTCCGGTCTGCAGGCCGTTGCGACAGGCCCATGCGGACGCAGCAGCGCATGGGTGCGGGCAGGGAGGCGGGCATTGAAGCGGGCGTCCCCGGAGGGTGGCGGGACCCGCATCGGGCACGAGCTTCCCGCGCTCGACCTGCAGTCTCTGGTCCAGCGGCATGCATCCGGGTTCGGCCGCGTCCGTGCCTGTGGCGACTGGAGCGACCAGCGATTCCGGCTTGCCACCGGCCCGTTGCTGCTCGCTTTCGCGCGACATGCGTACCTGCTGCCGGCGACCCTCGACGAACCTCCGGGATCGCTGCTCGAAGCCGGCCTCGAGGCTTGCGCGGATGCGGTGCTCGCGTCCGCCATGGCGACGACGGCTCCCGGCGCGCGGCAGGGTGGAGCGCCTGGCATCGCGGGCGGGGTCGCCGGCCAGGAAGCGGCCGTGCTGCATGCGCTTTCTCCCTGGGTCGCGGCTGCCACGGCGCGGTGGCATGTCCGGATGAAGGACGGCCGCGCGCTCGTGCTGGCGGCACGCCCGCTCGCCGACCAGCTCGCGGACGCAGCGGCCATGCGGAGGCCGCCCCTGGAGGCGACGTCCTGCTGGATCGAACCGGCCGCTGCCC
>JAIENF010000653.1 GCA_019751575.1 Burkholderiales bacterium | reverse complement strand
GCCATCGCATCGGCATACGGGATGTTCCCGGTCGGCGAATCGACATGGAACACCGACGACAGCACCAGCTGCAGCGGACTGCCCTTGGCGCCGACGACCAGGTCGATGCCCCGCGTGTCGCGTTCGACCCGGTCGGCCAGTTGCGTGCTGACCAGCAGCATCACGACGATGGCGGCGAGCCCGATGGCGAGCAGCAGGACCTGCAGGGCCGAAGCCAGCAGGCGCGAACGCAGGTAGGCGACCGCGAGGGTGAACAGGTTCATGGCTGAACCGCCCGGCCGCCAGCCAGCTCGACCCGCCGATCGACCCTTCCCTTCACCCGCTGGTCGTGGGTCGCGATCACCAGTGCCGCCCCGCTGCGGCTGGCCTGCTCCAGGAGCATCTCGAGCGCCGCCGAACAGTTGGCGTCATCGAGGTTGGACGTCGGCTCGTCGGCGAGCACCAGCCTTGGCCGGTTGATCAGCGCCCGGGCGAGCGCAACCCGCTGCTGCTGGCCGAAGGACAACCGATGCGGGCGCTCGTGCGCGCGATCCGCGAGGCCCAGTGCATCCAGCGCGCTGCGTGCAGCCGCGGCATCTCGCGGCAGGCCGGCGGCGTACTGCGCCAGCAGCAGGTTGTCGATCACGCTCAGGCAGTCGATCAGGTGGAGCCGCTGTGGCAGCAGCCCGATGTTGCGCCCCCGGAAACGATCGAGCGCAGACCCTCCCAGGGACGACAGGTCGGTGCCACCGACCCGCACTGCGCCTTGCGTCGGCGCGAGGATGCCGGCCAGGCAGTGCAGCAGGGTGGTCTTGCCGCTGCCCGAAGCACCCAGCAGCAGCCAGGGCTCACCCGCCTCGACCGACCAGGCAGGCATCTGCACCACGGCAACATTGCCGTAGCGATGGGAAAGGGCATCGACTTCGAGGACAGGCATGGCTGGAAGCGTATCGGATCGTCAGTCGGCTGCGCCAGGATCGACCAGCTCCCAGGCGGGAAACGGGTCGGGTAACGATGCCCATGCGTCCGGGCCGCCCTGCCGCTCGGCATCGGTCAACCGGCAGGCATCGAGCTGCAGGCGCAGCGCCGCCTCGTCCATGCCGATGCCGATGAACACCAGTTCCTGCCGGCGGTCGCCATGCGGCCCGGTCATCATTGCTTCGATCTCGCGCCGCGCCTCGGGCGCATCGGGCCATTCCGACCGGTCGACGGCAGACCACCAGAGCCCTGCCGCGCCGTGGCGGCAGGCGCCCCCCGCCTGCGACCAGCTCGCCGCGAAATCCATGCGCGAAGCCAGCCAGAAGAAACCCTTCGAGCGGACCACGCCCTGCCATGCGGCCTCGGACCCGGAGTGGATCAGGTCCCAGAAGCGTGCCGGATGGAACGGTTCACCGCTGCGATAGACGAAACTCGAAATGCCGTATTCGTCGGACTCCGATTGCTCCTCGCCGCGCAGGG
>JAIENF010000496.1 GCA_019751575.1 Burkholderiales bacterium | reverse complement strand
GAAGCCGCCGGGCCTGCTGCGTGCCGCGTCGAGGAATTCCTTCAGCGTGCCGATCGGCGATTTCGCCGGCACCAGCAGCACGTTCGGGAACTGCGCGAAAAGCGCGACCGGCGCGAAGTCCTTCTCGGTATCGAACGCGAGCTTGTCGCGCAGGTTCAGGTGGAACGCGAACGGCGTACTGACGAACAGCACCGTGTAGCCATCCGCCGGCGCGCGCGCGCCCATCTCGTAGGCGATCAGGCCGCTCGCGCCCGGCCGGTTGTCGAACACCAGTGGCCGGCCCAGCGATTCGGCCATGCGATCGCCCACCAGCCTCGACAGGATGTCGGAAACGCCGCCCGCCGGAAAATCGATCAGGAAGCGGATCGGCCGGGCGGGATATGACTGTGCTGCGGCGGCCATCGGGACGACCGCAGTCGCGACGCAGGCTGCGGCAACGAGTGCACGGGACATCTCGGTCACGGTGAGGGCCATGGCGCTTCCGTCAGGTACGGTGCCCGCCAGCATAGCGCCCGCGTGCCCGGTCCACAACGCCCGTCGCGGGTGATACCGTGGCGGGCGTGCAGGCAGTCCTGCCGCATCGACCCGGAACAGGAGCAGACGATGAGCGAACTCGACAAGCAGATGATCTTCCCCGACGGGCTGTCCCGTCCGACCGGCGTATGGAGCACGGTCACCGTGGCGCGCCCCGGGCGCCTGGTGTTCGTGTCCGGCCTGACTGCCAAGAATTCCGCCGGGGTTGTGGTCGGCAAGGACGACATCCGCGCCCAGACCATCCAGGTCTGCGAGAACCTGAAGCTGGCGATGGCCTCCGCCGGCGGCACGTTGCGCGACATCATGCGCGTCGACGTCTACATCAGGGACATGGACCACTTCAAGGTGATCCACGAGGTGCGCGGGCAGTACTTCAACCAGGATCCGCCCGCCTCCACCATGGTTGCAGTGTCGGCATTCACGCATCCGGACATGCTGATCGAGATCAACGCGATCGCCGTGCTGCCCTGATCGGGTCCGGTTGGGTATACTTCGCCCGTCCGGAGAGATGGCCGAGTGGTCGAAGGCGCTCCCCTGCTAAGGGAGTATACGGGCTTAAACCTGTATCGAGGGTTCGAATCCCTCTCTCTCCGCCAAGACTATTTCGAACTGATTCCAAATCGTTCGAACAATTTACAAGCCGTTCGGGGCCTCCCTTGGTGCGCCCTAGAACACTTTCCGGATCAGACAGGCTTCTTCATAGGCCTCAATGTCTTTGAGTCGGTACAAAACCTTCCCCACGATCTTCAAGTACTGCGGCCCCTCGCCGACGGTGCGCCAGCGCTGAAGGCGTGCGATTGAACACACCCAACGATCGGCGAGCATTTTTTCGGTCAGTAGCTCGCGTGTAGTTTCGGCCGGGACCTCTGGAGCCAGG
>JAIENF010000233.1 GCA_019751575.1 Burkholderiales bacterium | reverse complement strand
CCTGTCCGTGCCGCCCGACCCTGCACGCCCGGGCGCGGGTCGGCCTCGCTGCTCAGCCCGCCAGTTCGGGCCGTCCGGCGAACAGCTCGAGCGCTTCCGGGTTCGCGAGTGCTTCGCGGTTCTTCACCGGCTGGCCGTGCACCACGTTGCGCACCGCGAGTTCGACGATCTTGCCGCTCTTGGTGCGCGGGATGTCCGCGACCTGCAGCACCTTCGCGGGCACGTGCCGGGGCGTCGTGTTGTCGCGGATGCGCGCCTTGATGCGCGCGACCAGCGCGTCGTCGAGCGCCAGCCCGTCGCGCAGCCGCACGAACAGCACGACCCGCACGTCGTTCGGCTGCGCCGGCGGCCAGTCCTGGCCGATCACCAGCGCCTCGACCACCTCGTCGAGCTGCTCGACCTGGCGGTAGATCTCGGCCGTGCCGATGCGCACGCCGCCCGGGTTGAGCACCGCATCGGAGCGGCCATGGATGACCATGCCGTCATGGCCGGTGAGCTCGCAGAAATCGCCATGGCACCAGACGCCGGGGAAGCGCTCGAAGTAGGCGGCCCGGTATCGGCTGCCGTCCGGGTCGTTCCAGAAGCCCACCGGCATGCACGGGAAGGGCCGGGTGCAGACCAGTTCGCCGCGTTCGCCGCGCACCGGCTGGCCGTCGTCGTCCCAGACATCGACCGCGAGGCCGAGGCCGCGGCACTGGATCTCGCCGCGCCAGACGGGCAGCATCGGGCTGCCGAGCACGAAGCAGGACACGATGTCGGTACCGCCCGAGATCGACGACAGGCAGAGGTCTGCCTTGATGTTCGAGTAGACGTAGTCGAAGCTCTCCGCCACCAGCGGCGAGCCGGTGGACAGCATCGTGCGCAGCCGGGACAGGTCGTGCGTGTCCTTCGGCTTCAGGTCGAGCTTGCGCAGCGAGTCGATGTACTTCGCCGAGGTGCCGAAGATGGTCATGCCCTCGTCCTGCGCGAAATCGAACAGCACGTTGCCCTTCGGGTAGAACGGCGAGCCGTCGAACAGCATCAGCGTGGTGCCGCTCGCCAGCCCGGTGGCGAGCCAGTTCCACATCATCCAGCCGCAGGTGGTGAAGTAGAACAGACGGTCGGTCGGATGCAGGTCGACATGCAGCTGGTGTTCCTTCAGGTGCTGCAGCAGCGTGCCGCCGGCGCCATGCACGATGCACTTCGGCACGCCGGTGGTGCCCGACGAGAACATGATGAACAGCGGATGGTCGAACGGCAGGCGTTCGAACGACAGTTTCGCCGGCGCGAACGGGGCCATGAAGTCGTGCACGTCGACGGCGTTCGCGATGCCGGACAGGTCGGGGTCGCGCCGGGTATACGGGATG
>JAIENF010000219.1 GCA_019751575.1 Burkholderiales bacterium | reverse complement strand
GACACGCCATGGCTCGGACGGTCGGGCTTCGGCGACAGGCCGACCACGGCGATGGTGCGCACCTCGCGCAGGAGCGCGCGCAGGCGATCGGCATCGGGATTGGCAAACATGGGCTTCCTCCTCAGTAGATGGGCGGCTCGCCCGGCGGGCGGGTCTTGAACCGCTTGTGCAGCCAGTGGTACTGCGCGGGCATCCGCTCCACGCAGCCTTCGATGAAGCTGTTCATGAGTCGCGCCTCGGCGACGTCGTCGGGCTCGCCGGGCCCGGGGAACGCAGTCCACGGCGGGTGCAGCACCACGCGATAGCCGGCACCGGACGGCAACTGCTCGGTGATGCAGGGGACGACCACCGCGCCGGTCAGGCGGACGATGCGGGACAGCGCGGGGAGCGTCGCAGCGGGCACGCCGAAGAACGGCGCGAACACCGAATCACGCGCACCGAAGTCCATGTCGGGAAGGTAATACAGCGGCAGGCCGGCGCGCATCGCCCGCAGCACGGGCCGCAACCCCTCCTGCCGGGAGACCAGGGTCACCGAGCCGAACCGGTTGCGTTTCGCGCGCAGGAACGCGTCGAACACGGGGTTCTTCTGCCTGCTGTACATCGACACCGCCCGGCGCTCCGCAGCCAGCCGCTGCGCGCCGATGTCCAGCCCTACGAAATGCGGGGCGAGCAACAGCAACGGACGTCCCTTCACATCCGCGATGTGCTCCCATCCCTCCACCTGCACCACCCGCATCAGCCGCTCCCGGCTGGACCACCAGGCGATGCCGCGGTCGAGCACGCTGCGCGTGAACGCGGCGAAATGCGCACGGACGAGCCGCCGCCGCGCGTCTTCGCTCAGCCCGGGGAAGCACAGGGCAATGTTGGCCAGGGCGACCCGCCGGCGCTCGGTCGGCAACAGCGACAGCAGCACACCGAGCGAGTGCCCGACCACGGCGAGCAGGCGGAAGGGCAGGAAGTGCAGCAGCCAGACCAGCAGCAGCGCGAGCCGGGTGCCCATCAGGAACGCTCCCTCATGCATCCCCCTGCGGCGGGGGCGGAGGCGGCGGCGCCCCCGCAGGCTGCTTGTACCGGTTGTAGCTCCACAGGTACTGCTCCGGACAACGGGCAACCACCGCCTCGACGGCGGCATTGATCGCGCGCGCGGCATGCAGCGGATCTTCGGGCAGCGGATCGGGCAACGGATGGAACTCGAGTTCATACCCTCGGGCGCCCGGCAGGCGCCGGCCGACCGCCATCAGCACCGTGGCGCCGGTGGCACGCGCCAGCCGTGCGGCCAGCGTGATCGTATAGGCCGGGCGGCCGAAGAAATCGGCCCAGACGCCCTCGCCCGCGCCCGGCGC
>JAIENF010000401.1 GCA_019751575.1 Burkholderiales bacterium | reverse complement strand
GTGACCTTCATGCTGGACACCGGGGCCACGCAGGTCGCGTTGCCGATGCGCAGCGCGCGGGCGCTGGGCCTTGCCCTCGGCGAGGCGGTGCAGTTGAGGACGGCGAACGGGGACACGGTGGGTTACCGGACCCGGCTGGACAGCGTCCGGCTCGGTCCGATCGAATTGCGCGGCGTGGCTGCGGTGGCCACCGACGGCATGGACGGCGACGTCGTGCTGCTCGGCATGAGCTTCCTGAAACAGGTCGAGTTCGCGCAGCGCGGCGATCGGCTGACGCTCAGGACCCCCGCACTGGCCGATGCGCGCACGCCCTAGTCATCGCCTCAATCATACGGAGCAGCAACCGATGGACAGCCGACCGGCCACGTCGTTCACGATCGAGGTAGAGCCCAACGTCCCGCGCCGGCTGGCCCGGCTGGATGAGCTTGCGAACAACCTCTGGTACAGCTGGGACCGCCAGACGCGCCGGCTGTTCTCCCTGCTGCACAAGGGCCTGTGGGATGCGACCGGGCACAACCCGAAGGCGTTCCTCAAGCGCGTCGACGAGGCGCGCCTGCTCGAGGCGGCCGACGACCCGGTGTTCCTGTCGAACCTGAACCGGGCGCTTTCGGCGTACGACACCTATCATGACGAGCCGATGCGCCGGAACGGGGCGGAGTGGCTGCGGGGCACCGACAAGGTCGCCTATTTCTGCGCCGAGTACGGCTTCCATGAGAGCTTCCCGATCTATTCGGGCGGGCTCGGCATCCTGGCCGGCGACCACTGCAAGGCGGCCAGCGATGCGCGGCTGCCGTTCATCGCGGTCGGCCTGCTGTACCGCCAGGGCTATTTCTCGCAGACCATCGACGGCGAGGGCAACCAGCACGCGACGTACGGCGATTCCGACTACGACGACCTCCCGATCCATCGTGTCGAAGGGCCCGATGGCAGCGAGGTGGTGGTCACCGTCGACCTGCCGGGCCGGACGGTGCAGCTCAACGTATGGAGCGCGCGCTGCGGCCACGTGACGCTCTACCTGCTCGACAGCGATGTAGAGGCCAATGCGCTGGCCGACCGCGAGATCTGCCGCAGGCTCTACGGCGGCGATCGCACCACCCGCATCGAACAGGAAATCGTGCTCGGCATCGGCGGGGTCCGGGCGCTGCGCGCACTGGGCCTCGCGCCGACCGTCTGGCACATCAACGAAGGCCATGCAGCGTTCCTGGTCCTGGAACGGATGCGCGAACTCACCGTCGGTGGCCTGGGCTTCGACGCGGCGCTCGAGGCGGTCGCGGTGAACACGGTGTTCACCACCCACACGCCGGTGCCGGCGGGCCATGACCATTTCGCGGAGT
>JAIENF010000739.1 GCA_019751575.1 Burkholderiales bacterium | reverse complement strand
CCCCCATGACCCCTTCACCACTCTGCATCGTTCGATCCTGGCCGACCGCGGCGTGTTCTGCCGGGACTGTTCCCGGAGTGTCAGATTACTCTGACTCATACGGATGTCAAGTGTCATTTACAGTATCCGGCCAGGGCCGGCGCCGGGTTTCGGGCGGGCGACCAGCAGGCCGGTCTGCAGCGGGCTCGGCGTCGGGACGATGCGCACGTCGGTGAAGCCCGCGCGCTCGAGCAGCCGCTCGAAATCGGCAGGGGCACGCGAGCGGCCGCGCCCCATGGCCATCAGGTAGAAGCCGAAGTACGCAGCCCCCATCGGCTCGGCGCCGCTGGTGCCCGCCATCGGCTCGGCGATCAGCAGCGTCCCGTCGTCCGGGATCGCGCGGCGCACCGCAGCCAGCAGCTCGAGCACCGTTTCGTCCGGATGGTCGAACAGCACGCGGACCAGCGTGATCAGGTCGGCGCCGGCCGGCAGCGGGTCGCGCCGGAAGTCACCGCCGAAGGCGGAGGCCCGGTGGGCGAGGCCGGCCGCAGCGAAGCGGCCGGTCGCGCGGTCGGCGACCGCCGGCAGGTCGAACAGCTGCAACGCGATCGACGGCACTGCAGCGGCCACCGCGCAGACGAAGCTGCCGTCGCCGCCGCCGACATCGAGCAGCCGGCGGTGCCGGTGCAGTGGATACGCCGCGAGGATCTCGCGGGTTACCAGCGGCTGCGACGCCGCCATCAGCTGCGAATACTCGGCTACCTGCTCGGGCGCCAGCGCAGCGGCATCGGCGTTGCCGGCATACGCCCAGTAGCGGCCCAGTTCGGTGCGGTCCCGATCACCCCGCAGCAGTGCGACCGGGTCGCGCAGGTCTGCGTACAGCAGGGCATGGTGTTCGATCATCGCCACCACGCCCGGGTTGCCGACCAGCGCCGCGCCGAGCACGCCCAGGCCGTAGCGACCATCGCTGCGCTGCTCGACCAGCCGCAGGGACGCCGCGGCCGCGAGCAGGCGGTCGGTGGCGTCCTGCGGCAGCGACAGGCGCTGCGCCAGCGCACGTGCATCGAGCGGCGAAGCCTGCAGGATGCCGAAAAGGTCGAGGCGCACGCAGGCCAGCAGCACCTGCGAATAGACGAAGCCCGCACACAGGTCGAACAGCTCTCTCGCGCGCCGACGCGCGAACGGCCGGGTGAGCGGGAACGAAGCCGCCCAGCGCTGGAACCGTTCGCTCGAGACCAGCCGGTCGCGCGTGGCGAGCCAGCGGTCGGTCCAGGTCAATGCAGCGTCCATGCAGCGTGCGTCCGTTCAGCCCGT
>JAIENF010000269.1 GCA_019751575.1 Burkholderiales bacterium | reverse complement strand
CCTCCGCTTGTCGAAAGATGCCGCCGGACCACGGCCGCGCGCTTGCCCAGTGCGCGGTCGACGACCGACGGCAGCAGGCGGTTCAGCCGGACGAAGAACCGCTCCGGCCATCCCAGGTGCATCTCGGGCCGGCCGCCGTCGAGCAACGCGAGCAGTGCACCTGCCACCGTCTCCGGCGCATCGCTGCCGTTGCCCAGCGCCGCGTTCAGGGCTTCCTGTGCCGGACTGTTGAGCGCGGTGCGCGTCGCGCGGGGGGCCAGGTACTGCACGCGAACGCCGCTGCCATGCAGTTCCCGGCGCAGCGCCTCGCTGAAGCCGCGCAGCGCGTACTTGGACGTGCTGTAGGCCACGTTGCCCGGGTTGCCGATGTCGCCGAGGATCGATCCGACATTCACCACCGACGAACCGGTGGCCCGGCGCATCAGCGGCAGCAGCGCGCGGGTGAGCAGCACGGGGGCCAGCAGGTTGGTCAGCACGACGCGCTCGATGTCTGCCTCCGGTTCGGACTCGAACCACGCGAAATCGCCGATGCCGGCATTGTTGACCAGCAGGTCGATGCCGCCCGGCAGCGCGCGCGCGGCATCTGCCACTGCTGCACGTCCGCCCGGGGTCGACAGGTCGGCAGCCACCACGACCCCGCGCAGCGCGGGATGGTCCTGCTTGAGCGCGGCCAGCAGCGCGTCGAGCCGCTCCGCGTTGCGCGCGACCAGCACGAGCGTCGCGCAGCGCGGCGCCAGTGCAGCGGCGAATGCGCGGCCGATGCCGCCGGTGGCACCGGTAAGCACGGCATTCGCTGTAGCGCTCATGCGTGCAGCACCGGTGGCGCGACCGCCGGCGGCCGGGACTGCGACACCGCCGGCGCGACCGTCAACGAGCGGAACAGGTTTCCATACAGGCGGTACATCACCCGCGCCACATGCACGACGGCCGCCTGGTCCCCGGGATCGTCCAGGCCGTCCATCAGCAACCCGAACATGCGCACGTGCTCCTGGTCAAGGCTGCCGTGGGAGCTGAGATACGTGAACGCGGATGCCGGCAGGCCGAGGCTGCGCGACAGGCTGTCGGCGGCCGCGGTCGCGATGGTCACGCTGGTGCCTTCGAGCACGTGCACCATGCCGAAGAATCCCACGGGATTGCTGCGCGCGATCCAGTCGTAGGCATGCGCCACCATCAGTTCGGCGTCCAGCCCCGGGGCGGATCGCCGCGCCAGGTCGCGGTCGCCGCCGCAGGCAACGATGTCATCGAGGATCCATTCCTCATGGCCGGCCTCCTCCACGACGTACTCGATGAT
>JAIENF010000494.1 GCA_019751575.1 Burkholderiales bacterium | reverse complement strand
ACGGCCCGGACACCACGAACCGCGCGATGTCGGCCTGTTGGCGGCCGATGCCGTAGAACACGCCCTGGTTGAATGCGCCGGGCGTGTCGATCAGGGGCAGTTCGTAGTCTTCAAGCAGGTTGCCGCTCGAATCGAAGGCGGCAATGTACAGCGGCAGCGGAAAGGCGAAGGGCGCGCCGTAGGTGAAGCCCGGGTCGAAGTTCATGACCCCGCCGATGCCCCTGACCAGCAGGCCTCCAAGGTCGAACACCATCGCGGCCGGTGCGCCACCCTGCGAGAAGTCGCCGTCCACGCCGGCGAACGTCTTGCCAAGGCTCCAGAAGCCGTTGTCGCCAAGGCTCCAGGCGCCCAGGGGCGCCTCGCCGGTGTCGATCGACGCGGTCGGCGTGATCTGGACCTTCTTCGCCTTCATCAACGCGTTGCCCGCGGCCGGCCCGGAGCAACCCGCGCTCGTTCGACAGGCCGGCGCTGGCGCCGCTGCCACGCGCCGGGAACGCGAAGAAGTGGATGCCGTCATGGTGCATGCCGACCTGCTTCTCCTGCGCCGCGGCATCCTGGGTCGCCGTCGGATCCCAGTCGGATGCGCCCGGCATGATCGGGTCGCCCCAGGCGGACAGGATCTCGACCCTGTATCCGCCCGGCACCGACACGGGGTCGTTCTGCAGGCGCCCGAGATCCGCGTTGAACAGGTTGGGTGCGATGCCCTCAAAGCCGATGCCGGCGAAGCCCGGGCCCGGCGGGATCGGGGCTGCCTCGACGCTACGCATGAAGCCTCCCAGCGTCACGCCGCCGAGTGCAGACAGGGTCGCCGCGCCCAGCGAGGACTTCAGGAAATGGCGGCGACCTTCGGCGAGGCGATCAGAAACGTCGCGGATCGACTCGTTGGTCGACGGGTTGAGCGATTCGCTGTTGCGCGGATGGTTGATGCCCTCCATGTGTGCTGGCTCCCTGGCTGGCGTGGACGGTGGCATGGCTGGTTGCGACGCTGCACCCGGGGCCACGAGGCCGGCGAATGCGAAACGAAGCGCCAGGCGCGTGCTCCGGCCTGCCCATTACCCCGCAATGACGGGAATGTTGCGGGGCGCGGGATCGCGGACCTTCCGCGCCGGCGGGTTCAGCCGGGCAAGGCCTGCCTGCGGGCGTTCTCCGCCTGTACGTCGTGGTCCAGCACGTCCAGCAGTGCCTGCATCCATGCCGCCGGGACCGCCTCCCCGATGAACACCCTCCGCGTCCTGCGGTCGGCGGATGGCCAGCGATCGAGCCACTCGGGCGGGTGGAACACATGTTG
>JAIENF010000161.1 GCA_019751575.1 Burkholderiales bacterium | reverse complement strand
GGAACAGCTCGCTGCTGCGGTCGCGCGACGCCGCCGGCTTGCGGCTGGCGACCGTCCTGAACGTCTGCAGCATCTGGGCGCGGAAATCCGGATAGCCCGCGCCCTGGAAGGTCTTCACGAGGAAAGCCCCCTCCGGGGCCAGCCGCCCACGCGCGAAATCCAGCGCCAGTTCGGCCAGGTTCACCGCACGCGCCTGGTCCATCGACGCGATTCCGGAGATATTGGGGGCCATGTCGGAAAGCACAAGGTCGACCGCCCGCCCGTCGAGCCGCGCGTCGATCAGGGCCAGCACGGCTTCGTCGGTGAAGTCGCCCTGGATGATCTCCACGCCCGGCAGCGGCTCGATCTCGAGCAGGTCGACCGCGACCAGGCGGCCCCCGGGATGGATCCGCCGCCCGGCATACTGCGCCCAGCTGCCGGGCGCCGCGCCGAGGTCGACCACGACCGCGCCGGGCCGCAGCAGCCGGTCCTTGCCGTCGATTTCCGTCAGCTTGTAGACGGCGCGGGACCGGAAGCCTTCCTTGCGCGAGCGCTGAACATAGGTGTCGTTCTCGTGTTCCCTGAGCCAGGTGTTGCTGCTGTTCGAACGCTTCATTGCCCTGCCGGTCCACGATCGGCACTGCGCGGGATGCACAGGCCGGCCGTGCAGATTACACTCCGCCACCCTGCCGTGCCGGAGCACCGATGCCTGCAATCGAACTCACCCCTGCCGAACGCAAGTCGCTCAAGGCCGACGCGCATGCGCTGTCGCCCGTGGCCGCCATCGGCAAGGCCGGCATCACGCCGGCCGTCCTGAAGGAAATCGACGCCTGCCTGCGCAGCCATGGGCTGATCAAGGTGCGTGCAGGCTCGGACGAACGCGACGAACGGGCCGCCTGGCTGGTCGAGCTCGCCGCGCAGCTCGACTGCGCCCCGGTGCAGAACATCGGTCGCGTGCTGGTGCTGTGGCGTCCGAAGCCTGACGAGCCGGCCGCCACGCCCGGAGGCGCGAGGGTACCCAGGACGGCTGCAACCGGACGCAAGCGCACGAAGCGCAGCTACCAGGCGCGCTGATCCTGCCGGAGGGTGGGTCAGCGCATGCCCGTGCGCTGCAGCAGCACCATCGCCACCGCCAGGGCGCACTGGACGAGGTAGAGCACGCTCGACACGCCGTGCCAGGTGCCGAAACGCTCGCGGAACACGCTTTCCACGATCTCCTTTGCCAGCGCCTGCTCGCGCAACCCGGCCAGGATCGGCTGCACCCCGAACTTGCCGACCAGCACCAGCGCGAGCATCA
>JAIENF010000177.1 GCA_019751575.1 Burkholderiales bacterium | reverse complement strand
TGGAATTCCCCCGATTTCCCGGACACATCCATTAATGCCACTATGGCAGTTGGAGGTGTGCGATGGCAACAGGGACAAGACGGTCGTTTACGGCGGAGTTCAAGCGTGAGGCGGTGAAACTGGCGCAGCAGCCTGGTCGATCAGTGGCCGCTGTGGCGCGCGACTTGGGGGTTGAGCGTTCAGTTCTGAAGCAATGGATCGACAATTTCGCGGCGGGGAAGTATGAGAAGGACCACGCGTTGCCGCTGAAGGCAGCGCAGCAGCAAGAGAACGAGCGATTGCGCCGCGAGCTGGCGAAGGTTCGAATGGAGCGCGACATTCTAAAAAAGGCGCTGGGCTACTTCGCGAAGGATCCGACATGAAGTTCGCGTTTGTAGCCCGGTATCGATCGGTATGGCCGACGCGGACGATGTGCAGATTGCTGGGCGTGTCGAGCAGTGGCTTCTACGGCTGGCTTGCACGGCCGCCGAGCGCGCGGTCGATTGCCAACGCAAGCCTACTGGTACGCATTCGTGAAAGCCACGCCCTGAGCGGTCAGACATACGGTTCCCCGCGCGTATGGAAGGACATGGTGGTGTGGGGTGAATCCTGTAGCGAGAATCGCGTCGCGCGGTTGATGCGAGGGGCGCAGATCAGCGGTCAGGCCAAGCCCCGTCGCAAGCCGACCGATACAGGTGTGCGTGCGGAGAACAGCATCGCACCGAACACGCTTGATCGAGACTTCACGGCTGCGGCACCGAACCGCAAGTGGGCGGCCGACTTCACGTACATCTGGACGGGTGAAGGATGGTTGTTCCTGGCGGTCGTCATCGATTTGTTCAGCCGTCGTGTTGTGGGGTGGTCGATGCAACCTACGATGACAGCGCAACTCGTGCTTGATGCGCTAATGATGGCGCTCTGGCGACGTGGCAAGCCCACCGAGTTGCTGCATCACTCCGACCAGGGGAGCCAGTACACCAGCGAGGACTTCCAGCGGCTGCTCGCAGCCGAAGGCATTACCTGCAGCATGAGTCGCCGCGGTGACTGCTGGGACAACTCCGCGATCGAGAGCTTCTTCGCCTCGTTGAAGAAAGAGCGTGTCTACCGAAAGGTCTACAGAACGCGAGATGAGGGCCGCGCCGACATCTTTGACTACATCGAGGCGTTCTACAATTCCCGGCGGCGACATTCGACGCTCGGGCAGGTCAGCCCCAACGAGTTCGAACTGAGCTATGCGGGGCTAGCGTAGTGTCCGGAGAGCCGGGGGAATTCCA
>JAIENF010000157.1 GCA_019751575.1 Burkholderiales bacterium | reverse complement strand
CGATGCGTGCAGCACAACCCGGTGAACGACTACCATGGGCATCGCCGCGTGATGCACCGGATCACCCTTGCGGGCGACCGGCCACGCTGAGTGCACCGGCGCCACGACCGGAAACGCAGCGCAGAGGAGGAGACAGGATGCATTTCAGGACATGGAACCCGGGTCGGCTGTTGGCCGCGTCGTTGATGATGATGAGTCCGCTGGCCTTCGCACCGTTGCCGGTGCTGGCCCAGGGCGGGGCGCAGGCATGGCCGGCGCGCTCGATCCGGCTGGTGGTGCCGCAGACGCCCGGGGGGGCCTCGGATGCGCTGGCACGCATCATCGGCCAGCAGCTGGCCGATGGCTGGGGCCAGCAGGTGCTGGTCGACAACCGTCCCGGTGCCGGTGGCAACATCGGCAACGACCTGGTCGCCAAGGCCACGCCGGACGGGTACACATGGCTGCTCGGTTTCGTCGGCACCCATGCGATCAATCCCAGCCTGTACAAGGGCTTGTCCTGGGACCCGCAGAAGAGCTTCACGCCGCTGGCCACGCTGGCCAGCGTGCCGTTCGTGGTGGCCGTGCATGCGCCGCTGCCGGTGAAGAACATCGGCGACCTGGTGGCGCTTGCGCGCAGCAAGCCGGGCGATGTCCGCTTCGGCTCTGCCGGCAACGGCACGGTGAACCACCTGCTCGGGCCGATGCTGGCCAGCGCGGCGAAGGTGCAGTTCACCCACATCCCGTACAAGGGTGCAGCGGGTGCGATCACCGACACCCTGTCCGGACAGGTGCAGTTCACCTTCACCAGCATGCCTTCGGTGATCGGCCACCTGAAGGCCGGGTCGCTGCGCGCGGTCGCGGTCACCAGCGGCCGCCGGGCCGCGCTGCTGAAGGACGTGCCGACGATTGCCGAGTCCGGTTTCCCGGGCTTCGACGTGACGCCCTGGTTCGGCGTGCTCGGGCCGGCCGGCATGCCGGAGTCTGTGGTTTCGCGCATAAACGGCGACATCAACCGGCTGCTCGCGTCGCGCGAGACGGTCGAACGGTTCGCTGCGCAGGGCGCCGAGCCGCTGGTGACCACGCCAGCCCAGTTCGGGCGGATCATCGCTGCCGATGTCGCGTTGTGGAGCCGCATCGTGCGCGAGACCGGGGCGACCGTCGACTGAAACACGCGTACGCTGGTGGAATGTACGACGCGTGTCCGACAACGTGAGCATCGGGACGGCCGCCGCCGGGGC
>JAIENF010000183.1 GCA_019751575.1 Burkholderiales bacterium | reverse complement strand
GGTCATGCTGCCAACGGCAGTTCCTGCAACCCGAAGTACATCTGATCGGGTGTTCGGCCTTGATGCACGCGGTGGGGCCGGCGGCTATTGTAGAACGTGAGGTAGCGGGCGATGCCTTCCTTGGCCACGCTCACGCTGTCGTATGCGTGCAGGTACACCTCCTCGTACTTCACCGACTTCCATAGCCGTTCGACGAACACGTTGTCACGCCAGCAACCCTTGCCGTCCATGCTGATGGCGATGCGTTCCCGGTCGAGCACGCTGACGAAGGCCGCGCTGGTAAATTGACTGCCCTGATCGGTGTTGAAGATCTCGGGCGCTCCGTGCTTGGCAATGGCTTCCTCGACCGCTTCGATGCAGAAATCCGTGTGCATCGAGATCGAGACCCGATGCGCCAGAACCCGGCGCGTTGCCCAGTCGATGACGGCCGCCAGGTACACGAAGCCGCGGGCCATCGGAATGTAGGTGATGTCCATCGCCCAGGCCTGGTTGGGCTGGTCGATCGTCCGATTGCGCAGCAGGTACGGGTACACGGGATGCTTCGGATGTCGCCGGCTGGTGTTCGGCCGGTTGTAGAGCGCCTCGATGCCCATGAGGCGCATCAGGGTGGCCACATGCTTGCGGCCGACGAAATAGCCGTGCTGAAGCAGGAAGTCGCGCAGCATCCGGGCACCGGCGAACGGATGCTCCAGGTGCAACCGGTCGATCAGGCGCATCAGTTCCAGATCCTCCACCGGAATCGGTCGCGGCTGGTAGTACGCTGTGGAGCGCGCCAGCGACAGCAATCGGGTCTGTTGAACGACCGGAAGCTTGTGGGTCGGATCGATCATGGTCTTGCGTTCGGCTATTTCTCGCGCCCGAGCGCGCCGGACAAAAAATCGATCTCCAGTGCCTGCTGCCCGATCTTCGCGTGCAGCGCCTTCACGTCCGGGCCAGCTTCGCGCTTCTCGCCGGCGGTGGCGAAAACCGTCGCGGCGCGCTCGAGCAGCTCGGCCTTCCACTGCGTGATCTGGTTCGGATGGACATCGAACCTTTCAGCAAGCTGCGCCAGCGTCTGGTCGCCCTTCACGGCGGCCAAGGCCACCTTCGCCTTGAAGGCCGCTGAGTGGTTCCTGCGGGGTCGTTTCATCGTCTAAGCTCCTGTCTGGGCGGCTTTCGCCGCCTATTGGAGCAGAGACTTCACTTATCCGGGTGTCTGAATTTCTGGGGCCCGCTCT
>JAIENF010000754.1 GCA_019751575.1 Burkholderiales bacterium | reverse complement strand
GTCCGCGCAGCCGCGGGGCAGTGGCCGAGGCTGCGATGACCCCCGAGCGGCAGCGCGAGGTCGCGCAGGCCAATCGCATCGCCGGTCGCCTCAACCTGCCGTGGACCGGGCTTTTCGATGCCATCGAAGGCTCGGCAGGCGACACCGTGGTGCTCCTCGCGCTGCAACCCGACCCGGTGGATGGAACCTTGCGGCTCACCGGCGAGGCGAAGGCGCTGCCGCTGGTGCTCGATTACCTGCAGGTGCTGCAGAAGCAGGCTGTGTTGTCCGACGTGCGGCTCGAGTCGCACGAAACACGCCAGCAGGACGCGCAGCGGCCGGTGCGCTTCGTCGCCGCGGCCACCTGGAAGGTGCGGCCGTGAGCGCGCGCGCAAAGGCGGGGGCCGGCGTGCGCGAGGCAGTGGCCGGCCTCCAGCGGCTGAGGACCACGGTAGCCTCGCTTCCGGCACGGCTGTCGTGGGCGTTCGCCGGCGCCGTGCACAGGATCGGCTGGGGCGGGGTCGCGGGATGCGTGCTCATCCTCCTGGGCACCGCGGCACTGTTGTATTCGAGCCTGCATCTCGAGGCAGTGGTCGAGCGTGACCGGGAGCGCCTCAGCCGCACGATCGCGGAGAAGCGCACCCGGATCCAGCCGATCTCGGAGGCGATGCAGTCCCCAGTCGCGCGGCTAGAGCAGTTCTATGGCGAGTTCCCGCTGGTCGGCGACATTCCCGGCAGCCTCGGCATCGTGGTCCGCCTGGCGGCTGCGCATGACCTTGCCCTGGACCAGGGACAGTATCGACTCGGTGCGGAAGCGGCGGGCCCGCTGCTGCGCTACGAGATGAAGCTCCCGGTGCGCGGCAGCTACCGGCAGATCCGCGCCTTCGTCGAGGAACTGCTGGTGGAAGTGCCTTCGTTCGCGCTCGATGGCGTCGAGTTCAAGCGCGAGGCGGTCGGCGACGCCTCGCTGGACGCGGCGATCGAGTTTTCCCTGTACGTGCGCGCACGATGACTGCCCAGACAGCCGCCCGGCGCTCTTCATGGAAGATCCTGCTGCCACTGCTGGCGGCCACCCTCGCTGCCGTGGCCTGGCTGGAGTTCCGTGCCGATCCTGCGGACGAGGTCGCAGGCGCGGTAGTCCGGCCGCGCACCGGCGACGAACGCGCGCGCGCGCCTGCGACGGCGCGCGCCGCAGGCGATGGCGCGCGGACTGAAGGCAGC
>JAIENF010000130.1 GCA_019751575.1 Burkholderiales bacterium | reverse complement strand
CGCAGCGGAAGAATCATCTAACTCATATGGTTGACCTTGGTCGACCCGCGCGTCTAGGATGCACGCAACCGAAGAGGAGTGGACCGGATGGGACAGGCCAGGGGTTCCCGGGGCGCCGACATGCTGGCGGCGAGCCTTTCGCGCGCCGGCGTGCGTCGCGTCTTTTCGCTGTCGGGCAACCACATCATGGCGTTGTACGACGCGCTGCTCGACGTGGACATCCCGATCGTGCATGTCCGCCATGAAGGCGCGGCGGTGCACATGGCCGACGCCTGGGCGCGGCTGACCGGCGAGGTGGGCGTGGCCCTGCTGACCGGCGGCCCGGGGCATGCCAACGGCGTGTCCGCGCTGTATACGGCGGGCGCGTCCGAATCGCCGGTGGTGCTGCTCTCCGGGCAGGCGCCGCTGGCGCAGCTCGGGCGCGGCGCGTTCCAGGAAATGGACCAGGTCGCGATCGCTGCACCGCTGGTGAAGCGATCGACCTGCGCAAGCTCGCCGCAGGCGGTCGGGCGCGAGTTCGCGCAGTCCGTGGCTGCCGCTCGCAGCGGGCGTCCCGGGCCGGTGTACCTGTCGCTGCCCTCCGACGTGCTCGAGAACGACTGTGCCGATCCGTCATCGGCGTTGCCCGACGCGGCGGAGTTCACTGCGTCGCCCCTGCCGCTGTCCATGCTCGCCGCGGGGACGGTGGTTGCGGCGCTGCGCGCCGCGCTGCGGCCGCTGGTGATCACCGGACCCTCGTCGATGACCCGGCCGGGCCGTGCCCGGGCGGCGGCGCTCGAACAGGCGTGTGGCGTGCCGGTGGTCGGCATGGAAAGCCCGCGCGGCGTGAACGATCCCTGCCTGGGCGCCTTTTCCGAGATGCTGGCCACGACCGACCTTGTCGTGCTGGTCGGCAAGCCGGTCGATTTCACGCTGAAGCTCGGCGCAGCGATCCCCAAGGCTGCGCAGGTGATCGTGATCGATCCCGATCCCTCGATGATCGAGCGTGCGCAGCGCGCACTGGGCGCGCAGCGGGTCGTGATGTCAGCGGTGGCCGATGCTGCATCGGCGCTCGCCGCGCTGGCCCGCGCCGCTGCGGCGGTGGGGGTCGCTGCCGCCGGGGGCGGCTGGTGCGCCGACGTGCGTGCGGCCATCGCCTTTCGCCCGCCGTCATGGCCGGCCATCGCAGCC
>JAIENF010000172.1 GCA_019751575.1 Burkholderiales bacterium | reverse complement strand
GGCGGTTCGCCGGCCTGCACGCACGGGCGGCGCGTTGCGAATGCCATGGCTGGCGCGCCACGCCGCAGGGCAGGCTGGCCGAGATCCTGGTGCTCGACCAGTTCTCGCGCAACCTGTTCCGCGACGCCGCGGCGGCCTTCGCGACCGACCCGCTGGCGCTGGCCCTGGCGCAGGAGGCGGTCGCCGCCGGCGCAGATGCGAAGCTCACCGTGGAGCAGCGCCGCTTCATCTACATGCCGTACATGCACAGCGAATCGCTCGCGATCCACGAGGAAGCCGTGCGCCTGTTCGACCAGCCCGGCCTCGAGGACAACCTGAAGTTCGAGCACCTGCATCGCGACATCATCGTGCGCTTCGGGCGCTACCCGCATCGCAATGCGCTGCTCGGCCGCGTGTCGACGCCCGAGGAGGAGGCGTTCCTGCTGCAGCCCGGTTCTTCGTTCTGAATGCCTTCGACGGCTGCCGGCGGCAAGCGCGCGGCCATGCCGAATCCTGCGCCAGGGCCCCCCTCGCCACCCCGTCGCCGCCTCAGCCGCAGATCGCCGGCAGCACGTCTCCGATGGGCCCGGCCAGCACCGCGTCGGCGATGTCGTCGAACGGCGTGGGCTGCGCATTGACGATGACCAGCTTCGCGTCGAACTGCTTCGCCACCGGCACCACGCCGGCCACCGGATAGACCTGCAGCGTCGAACCGATCGCCAGCATCAGGTCGCATTCCTGCGCGCAGCGCATTGCACGTTCCATCACGCCCGGCTTCAGCGACTGGCCGAAGGAGATCGTGTCGCTCTTCAGGATGCCACCGCATTCGGTGCACGGCGGGTCGGGTTCACCGGCGTGCAGCCGCACGACCACCCCGGCCATCGGTCCGCGCCAGCCGCACTGCAGGCACACGACGAACAGCACGGTCCCGTGCACCTCGATCACCCGTTCAGCGGCGTTGCCGGCCTTCAGGTGCAGTCCGTCGATGTTCTGGGTGATCAGCGCATGCAGCTTGCCGCGCGCCTCCAGGGCCTTCAGCGCCAGGTGCCCGCGGTTCGGGGAAGCCGTCCAGGCCGGATGGGCCAGCCGACTCTGCCAGGCGAGCTGCCGCACCTCGGGGTCCGCGACGTAGTAGCGGATGTCGGACAGCTTCTCCGCCTTGGGATTGGTGGTCCAGACACCCTGCG
>JAIENF010000323.1 GCA_019751575.1 Burkholderiales bacterium | reverse complement strand
GTTCAATCTGAGCCAGGATCAAACTCTTCAGTTTAAATCCTATGCAAATAGTTTTCGCTCGCAGAAATTTCCGAAGCAGACATCCTTCCAACCCAGGCTCTCGCCCAGACCAGTCGAACATCCATCTTCATGTTTCGTGCAAGTACTCGATCTCTTCAAGCTTCCAGATCCACTCGGGCCTTTCAGCCCTCACGAATCCTTCCACCCGCCTGTATCAAGCACCCACACCTATCGGCTGTAGTTTGTTAAAGAGCGCGCGCTTCCCTTGCGCGTCCGGCGGCGCGTTGTTCGGCACCGTCGGCTTCGTTCATCGGCCCCTGCTTGTTGCATTTGACCTGCGCCTGCTTCGTCGCGGGTCCGCAGAGAGGCGGTGAACGGGGAGGCGAATATTAGCTGCACTACCCCCGGGATGCAACACCTTCGACGCGGTTATTTCATGTTTTTGTGCATCGAAGTCTTTAGGCTCGCGCAATCAATGCCTTGCGCGGGACGCACACCGAGCGGCCGCGTGCCGGACAAGGGGAAAAGCCCCTGTCCGCCGGCGCGGCCGGCCTGCGCGGCTTCAACCGGACTGCTTCTGGTACCAGTCCATGATCTTGTCGCCGGTCCAGAACACGACGCCCGGTTGCTGCGCGAGTCGTGTGAACACGCGCTCGAAGTACCCGATGCGGTGCGGCACGCCCGAGATGTATGGATGCACCGCGATGGCCATGACCTTCGGCCGTTCAGCCGACTCGGCGTAGACGCAATCGAAGTAATCCATGCAACGCTGTTCGAACTCCGACGCGGCGTGGCGCGACACCATCATCATCGAGATGTCGTTGAGCTCGACCGTGTAGGGCATGGTCACCAGAGGACCGTGCCGCGTCTGGATCGTGCAGGGCTCGTCGTCGATCACCCAGTCGGCGGTGTATCGGATGCCCGCCTCGGCGAGGAAATCCGGGGTCTGCAGCGTTTCGGTCAGGCCGGGTGCGAGCCAGCCGACCGGCGCCTTGCCGGTGAACGCCTTGATCGATTCGACGGTACGCGCGATCGTCGCGCGCTCGTCCAGTTCCTGGTGCGTCGGACGCTGGTCGTAACCATGGCCCATGAACTCCCAGTTGGCGTCGAGCGCGGCCTTTGCCACC
>JAIENF010000036.1 GCA_019751575.1 Burkholderiales bacterium | reverse complement strand
TGTGCAAGGTGCAGGGCGCCCGCGCCATCGGACAGCATCCAGCGCAGGAAGTGGGCATCGAAGTCGGTGTCGTATCCCGCCGGCGCGAACCGTGACCGCTTGAACATGCGCGAAGGCAGTTCCGAGGCGACCACCAGGGCCTGTCGGTGATCGCCATGCTCGATGGCGAGGGCGGCATGATGGAGCGCGGCCATGCTGGCGGCGCACACGCCATGGAAGCTTGCGGTGGCCAGCGGCTGCGCGGCGAGCTCGCCCTGGACCATGTTCGCCAGCCCCGGCAGTACCAGGTCGCTGCCCGACGAGGCGGTGCACAGGAGCGTGGCTCCACCCAGTCCGGCCGGCGCGGGTCCGTCGCCCGATCCGAGGCAGTCGCGCACGGCCGCCGCTGCCATCGCGGCATTCGACATGCGCGTGTCCCCGGAGGCGTCGATCGCGTAGTGGCGCGTGCGGATGCCGTTCTCTGCCAGGATCCGGCGCTGCATCGCCGAAGACACCCGGTTCAGGGGGGCAATATAGCTGTCGATCGCGTCGTTGCCGATCGGTGCGCCGGGCAGGCAGGCACCGGTCGCGTTCAGGAAGACCCGGCCGAAGGCGGCTACGGGCATCGAACGATCAGGGAGCCGAGGCGGCGGAGGGTCATCGAGGGGGCATCACAGGGTGGCTCGGTGGCGATTATGCAACAGCGGCAGTCGCCGGGCATGGTCCGTGCAGCCCGGCCGTGCAGCAGTTACGATACAGGTGAGGCTTCCCTCCATAACGCGTAGTATTGTCTCCCGGAGCCACACTGCTCCTCCCATGAATTCCGTCTCGTGATTGCGTGCGTCCCGTGAGCTACATGACCCGTCCGGCCGTACTGCGGCTCCTGCAGATGTTCGATCGCGACGCGTGCGCCTCGGAAGAGCGTGAGCGCAGCGAACTCGACGGCGTCTGCCAGTCGCTGCGTCGCGAGGCCGCAGACCCGGCGGTCGCGGTCGCTGGCGACGAGCGCCGGGGTGCTGGCACGGCATCGTGCGAGCGGGCCGACGTGATCGATGCGATGCGGGCGGCGCTGGCCGAACGCACCGACGGTTCACCGATGCACGAGATGGCGCTGGTGC
>JAIENF010000293.1 GCA_019751575.1 Burkholderiales bacterium | reverse complement strand
CCAGCGCGCTCGACTCCATCCAGTACACCCGCTATCCGCCGACGCCCCAGGCACCGTTCACCGCCCGCATCACGACTGCGGTCTGGATCTCGGACACCACCGAGGCCGGCGTCACCGGCAACCCGTCGACGATCGGTTCGTCATCCACGCGCGCCTGTTTCAATGGCGGCGGCACCTGCGCGGCGCCCGGGCCCGGCATCGCGTTCGACTCGGCGGTCCCCGGCTTCCAGGGAAACGAGTTCCGGTACGGCCGGCTGCGGCTGGTGAACGCGAACGGCTCCGAAATGATCGCGCTGCCGGCGCCAGCGCTGGCCGAGCACTGGAACGGATCGGCCTGGGTCGGCAACACGCGCGACTTCTGCACGGCCATCGACCCGGCCAGGATCACGCTGTCGAACTGGCAGCGCAACCTGCAGGACGGCGAGACGAAGGTTGCGTCCGCGGGGACCCTGTCCGCGGGACGCCGCAGCATCGTGTTCCTCGCACCCGGCGCGGGCAACAGCGGCAGCGTGGACCTGGCGATAGACCTCGCCGCGGCCGGCCTGCCCTGGCTGCAGGGCGCATGGACCGGCGGCAACCATGACCAGAACCCTTCCGCCCGGGCGACCTTCGGCACCGCGTCTGCGCCGCCCCCGATGATCTTCAGGCGAGAGCGATACTGAGGCGCCTGCCCGGTCCTCAGGCGGGCTCACCAGGCGGCGTCGATCACCTCGCACAGCAGCTCCACCTCGCGCATGAACTCGCGCTTCGGATCCGCATTGAAGTTCTTCAGCGAGTCCTGCACGATCAGCGGAAGCTGATCGCGCGGCACCTGCACCGGAAGCTCCGACAGCTTCACCGGCATGCCGAGCGACCGGGCGCGGGCCTCGAACGCGTCGGCCGCCAGGTGGTGCGCCTGCGCGATCTCGTCGCGCCCGGCATGCGCATCGAGCACGCCCAGCGCGACCGCCATGTTCGCCGTGGCCTGGGGGTCGCGCGGCCCGAAGGCGCGCATCACCGCCGGCGTGACCGCCGCATTCGCCTGGCCCTGCGACACCTGCGGGAAGCGGATGAACAGCGCGGTGGCAAACGCGTAGGCCACGCGCTGCACCCA
>JAIENF010000336.1 GCA_019751575.1 Burkholderiales bacterium | reverse complement strand
GAGGGGCTCAACTACCTGATCATCGGCCAGATCATCGAGTCCGCGACCAACCGCAACCTGACCGACCTGCGGCTGCGCCAGCTGACCGCGATCGACGTGAAGCAGCTGCCGCTCGATGCCGCCATCAAGACGGTCAAGGGCGACGGAAAGCGTACCCTGTACGTCTTCTCCGACCCGTTGTGTCCTTTCTGCAGCCAGCTCGAGCAGGAACTGCAGAAGGTGACCAACGTGACGATCCATACTTTCCTCACGCCGGTCGAACAGATGCGGCCGGGATCGCGCAATCGCGCGCTCGAGATCTGGTGTTCCACCGACCGCGTGCGGGCCTGGGACGAATGGATGCTGAAGCAGGTCGTGCCCCGGTCGAAGCCGACCTGTCGGAATCCGCTGGACCAGATCGTGAAGCTGTCGGACAAGCTCGGCTTCACCGTGACCCCGACGCTGGTGTTCGCCGATGGTGCGGTCCTGTCGGGCATGATCCCGGCGGCGCAGATCGAGAAGTTCATGGGTGCGGTGGCTCCGGCGCCTGCACCCGCGAAGAAATAGGCGGCGCGCTGAACCGGGGCGGCCGTGGTCGCGCGGCCGGTTCGCATGGCGGGAAGGCTCGCCCGTGGCAGCTTCGCGTCCCGGGTGCGATCGGTTAAACTCGACCACTGAAAAGACGCGAGCCGGCAGCGCGCAGTGGAAGTTTCGATGCCAGGGAGGCATCGACCCGGATGGTGTTGTACCTGACGATCGGCCTGCCCGTACTGTGCATCATCGCGCTCAAGGGCAGCACAGTGGTGGTGTCCCTCTACGCGCTCGAGCTCGGTGCGGGAGCGGCGACGATCGGCATCCTGATCGGCCTCTATGCGCTGTTCCCGACGCTGCTCTCGGTCGTCTCCGGCCGATTGCTCGACCGCGTCGGCTACCTGCCGCCGATCGCCTGGGGCACGATCGGCGTGACCACCGGGTTGCTGGTGCCGGTGCTGTCGCCGAACATGATCGGCCTCGCGATCTCGGCTGCCCTGCTCGGATTGTCGAACGTCTTCTTCATCGTGCCGATGCA